>CAVBFV010000055.1:0-14156 GCA_963594575.1 Lachnospiraceae bacterium
AGGCAAAGGAGGTCATCGCCCGACTGAAGGGTATCACTTGTGGCAATAAGCCTACAAGCTGTCCAGACCAGTTGGCGACAGCTTTGCAGGAAATGGGATATTAAGAGTATTTTAGGCACGGATTACTATAGTAATCTGTGCCTTTTCTACTACTAGTACTCCGTGCCTTTTCTAATACTTGAAGGTATCATCCAGCAACACCTCTTTCGGGTTCTTAGCCGAATGATATACGAAACGGAAGGTGAAATGCTCTTCCTTATATTTCTTCAGACCAGGGTTGTTGTCCAGGGCTTCCTTCTGAATCTTATGGAGTTTATCCTTGTTGGCATCAATCGCCTTCTTGTTATCTGCCTTGTTTCTCAAAGAGATATAGTACGTATATATCTTCTTGGTTTTATCAAATGCAGCACTGTCAGTCCTGGCGTCGTTGACGTATGGAGTAGGACAGTATTTTTCAGTATATTCCTTGGCTTCACGAGCCGCTTTGTCCTCCAGACTTTCTGTACAAGAAACGAGCAAAGAAGCAAAAATACCGATGTAAATCAACTTTTTCTTCATGATTTTTCTATATTTTATCTAAAAATCTCTATTATTTTCAATATTTTGTGCAAAGATACGAAAAAAAATACTATCTTTGCACTCTAAAGAGAGAAAAATTATATGGAGAATATAAATAAAATAAGAAATTTCTGCATTATTGCACATATTGACCATGGTAAAAGTACCTTGGCAGACCGACTTCTGGAGAAGACTCAGACCATCAAGATTACTGAAGGACAAATGCTTGATGATATGGATTTGGAAAGAGAACGTGGCATCACAATCAAGAGCCATGCTATCCAAATGGAATATAAGGCAAAGGATGGACAGACCTATATCCTGAATCTTATCGATACTCCGGGACACGTTGACTTCTCATACGAAGTTTCCCGTTCCATCGCTGCTTGCGAGGGAGCACTGCTGGTTGTTGATGCAACTCAAGGCGTTCAGGCACAGACCATTTCAAACCTCTATATGGCTATCGAGCACGACCTGGAGATTATCCCGGTAATCAATAAGATAGATATGCCATCGGCTATGCCTGATGAGGTAGAAGACGAAATTGTAGACCTGATTGGTTGCAAGCATGAGGATATTCTCCGTGCTTCTGGTAAGACCGGTGAGGGTGTAGAAGAAGTACTGGAAGCTGTTGTTAATCGTGTTCCTGCTCCGGTAGGAGACGAGAAGGCACCGCTCCAGGCATTGATTTTCGACTCTGTATTTAACTCCTTCCGCGGAATCATCGCCTATTTCAAGATAGAGAACGGTGTAATCCGTAAAGGAGATAAGGTGAAGTTCTTCAATACCGGCATGGAATATGATGCTGATGAAATCGGTGTATTGAAGATGGATATGATTCCTCGCCAGGAATTGGGTACCGGTGAGGTAGGTTATATCATCTCGGGCATCAAGAATGCTACCGAGGTAAAGGTGGGTGATACCATTACCCATATCGCCCGTCCTTGTGACAAGGCGATTGCGGGGTTCCAGGAAGTGAAACCTATGGTCTTCGCCGGTGTTTATCCTATCGATCCTAGCGATTATGAGAATCTGCGTGCATCGCTCGAAAAACTGCAGCTCAATGATGCTTCATTGACTTTCTCGCCAGAGAGTTCTGTGGCTTTGGGCTTCGGTTTCCGTTGCGGATTCCTCGGTTTGCTGCACATGGAAATCGTACAGGAGAGACTGGACCGTGAGTTTAATATGGATGTCATCACCACCGTACCTAACGTATCTTATATGGTATACGACAAGCAGGGCGGTGAGAAAGAGGTTCACAATCCTTCCGGATTGCCAGATCCAACGCTGATTGACCATATTGAGGAACCATATATCCGGGCAACTATCATTACGGCTACCAATTATATTGGCCCTATCATGAAACTCTGTCTGGATAAACGAGGCGAACTCATCAACCAGGAATATGTGAGTGGAAACCGTGTAGAGCTCCACTTCATGTTGCCGTTGGGAGAAATCGTCATCGACTTCTATGATAAGCTGAAGAGTATCTCTAAGGGATATGCTTCGTTCGACTACCATATCGATTCATTCCGTCATTCCGACCTGGTGAAGCTCGATATCCTGTTGAATGGAGAACCTGTAGATGCATTGAGTACTTTGACTCACCGCGATAACTCTGTGAGCTTCGGCCGCAGAATGTGCGAGAAGTTGAAGGACCTGATACCTCGTCAGCAGTTCGATATTGCTATCCAGGCAGCTATCGGTGCCAAGATTGTGGCACGTGAGACTGTTAAGCAGGTGCGCAAGGATGTTACCGCCAAGTGTTATGGTGGTGACGTGAGCCGTAAGCGCAAGTTGCTTGAGAAGCAGAAGAAGGGTAAGAAGCGCATGAAGCAGATTGGAAATGTGGAAGTTCCACAGAAAGCCTTCCTGGCTGTGCTCAAACTCGACTAATGATTTAATATAAGTATAAAGGAAAAGGAGGTTAAATATTATGGCAGACTTTAAAGTAATTACCCCTAAACGTGATATTGCGCGCGAATTGGCGCGTAAATATAGTACGATGACTCATGATGAGCTCGATGTGGTGGAAGATATTCTTGAGCCTATCAAGTATGGCAAGGGTGAGATGATCTTGCCTGAAGGTGAACAGTGCATGGGTATCTCGTACATTGAGAAGGGATTGGTACGCCAATTTTACTTTAAGAATGGCAAGGAGGTGACCGAACATCTGGGTGTGGATCATACCATCTTTATGTGCATTGAGAGCCTCTTTAAGGAAGAACCTACCCGCTTGCAGGTGGAAGCTTTGGAGCCTACTCTGGTGTATATGCTACCGAAGAAGAAGCTGGAGGCGGCTGCTATGCGTAATGTCAATATCCAGATGCTTTATCGTAAAATACTGGAAGAGAGTTTGATTCAGTCTCAGATTCATGCCGATCTGATGCGATTTGAGTCGGCACCCAATAAGTATAAGCGCCTGTGCGAAATGAACCCACAGGTGGTGCTGCGTGCTCCGCTCACCTATATCGCAAGCTATCTGCAAATGACTCCGGAAACGCTGTCCAGAATCCGATCAAATACATTATTATAATCATAAAATAAAAAAGTGTGACTTCAATGTTCTGAAGTCACACTTTTTTTATTCTGCCGTATAGAGGAATCGCTTGATACTCTTCTTAGGAGTCTTTTCAAATTCTTCTTCATGTATACGTATTTCTGATACTTTGCTGTAAGCAGGAATCATGGTGTTGAGTTCCTGACGGTTCTGCTCCATGACATCTGCCAGTTCGTTGGCACCGAGGTTCAGGGTCTGAGCTTCATCATAGTCTGGGTGAACCAGAGCGATGAGCTTGTCGCCCTTCTGTACAACCACGCTTTCTGCTACCAGAGCCAAAGAGTTGAGCTTATCCTCAATCTCCTCAGGGTAGATGTTCTGACCATTTGCACCGAGCAGCATGTTCTTGCTACGACCCTTGATAAAGACGTTGCCGTCACCATCCATGGTACCGAGGTCGCCTGTATGATACCATCCGTTCTCGTCGATGGTCTTCTTGGTAGCTTCCTCATTCTTATAGTAACCCAACATCACGTTAGGACCCTTGGCAAGGATTTCGCCTGGTACATTCTCTGGATCAGGACTGTCGATGCGAACCATCATGTGGAGGGCAGCCTTACCGCAAGAGCCCGGAACGAAGTTCTTGTAATCCTCGTAGCAGATGATAGGGGCACATTCTGTAGCACCATAACCTACGGTATATTTGAAACCTACGCTATGGAGGAAACTTTCCACTTCCTGATTGAAGGCAGCACCGCCGATAATCACCTCGTAGAAGTTGCCACCGAAGGCATTGGTTACCTGGTCGCATATCTTCTCCTTCACCTTCTTGCTGATTACAGGCATGTGGAGCAGCATACGCATGCGGTTGTTCTGAATCTTAGGGAATACCTTCTTGCGGATAATCTTCTCGATAACCAGAGGCACAGCAATGATGACTGCTGGTTTGATGCGTCCGAATGCTTCAGCGATGATGGCTGGGCTTGGGATGCGGGTGAGATAGAAAACGTGGCAGCCCTTGATGAATTCGAAGATAAACTCAAATGCCATGCCGTACATGTGTGCCATCGGCAAGATACTGATGACTGAATCTCCCGGCTTAATCTTCTTACCCAATACGTCCTCTGCAAAATCAGCATTGCCCCAGAGTGCACGGTATGGAACCATTACTCCCTTGGAGAAACCGGTTGTGCCGCTGGTATAGTTGATCATAGCCAACTCATCCGGATTCTGATCCATATAGTAATTGACATGGTTCTTGCGGAAGTACTTAGGATACTTGATACCGAACATCTCGTTGAGGTGTTCGCGCGCATAAGTCAACTTGTCGGTACGGGAAACGACAAGTGAATAATCCGGTATGTAGATGATGCCTTCAAGTCCAGGCATCTTGGTTGCATCAACCTGTGTAGCTACAACATCACCCACAAAGAGTAGTTTTGCATCGCTGTGGTTTACGATGTTGTGAATCTGGTCTGGCATGAATTCATGCAGGATAGGTACGGCAATGGCGCCATAGGTAAGGGTAGCAAGGAATGCTACAGCCCAGTTTGCGCTATTTCGACCGCAAAGTGCAATCTTGTCGCCCTTTACTACACCAGAGTTCTCAAACATGATGTGTAGCTTCTCAATCTTGCGTGCTACATCATGGTACTGCAAGGTTGCTCCCTTGTAGTCTGTCAGAGCATCCATATCCCAATGGTCTACGATGCTCTTTTGGATTAGTGCGTTAAAACTTGGAATCTCCATATTCTTGTTATTTAACGATTTGCTTTTTTATATTTTCTCGTACTGAAGTCTGTTTGCTGATGATAGCTAATATCTGCTGATATACTGTCAGCAGATATTGGCTGTCTCTAGATAGCGTTCTGATAGAGGTAACGCTTGATAGACTTCTTGGCTGTCTTTTCAAATTCCTGATCATGTAGTTTGATGCGTGACACCTTGGCAAAGCTAGGCATCTGCATGTTCAGTTCCTTGCGGTTCTGCTCCATGATGCTTTCCAGGTCCTCGTCTGTAAAGCCGAGGTTGTTTACTTCATCCATATCCGGATGAACCAGAGCCACCAGTTTGTCATCGCTCTGGATTACGATGCTTTCGTTGACCATAGCCATAGAGTTGAGCTTGTCCTCAATCTCTTCCGGATAGATGTTCTGTCCGTTAGGACCCAGCAGCATGTTCTTGCTTCTTCCTCTTACGAAGAAATGGCCGTCAGGGCTCATGGTTGCCAGGTCGCCTGTATGGAACCATCCGTCCTTATCTATTACGGCATCTGTAGCCTTCTGGTTCTTGTAATAGCCCTTCATCACGTTGATGCCTCGGCAAACCAGTTCGCCGGCTACGTTTTCCGGATCATCGCTCAATACCTTCACTTCCATATGCTTCACGGCAACACCACAGCTTCCTGCCACATAGTTGTCCTGATGGGCAAAGGTGATAAGTGGAGCAGTCTCAGTGGTGCCATATCCCATTGCGATAGGGAAACCTACGCTGATGAAGAAGTTCTCTATCTCCTTGTTGAGCGGAGCACCACCCACAACAACCTCGCAAGGACGTTCGCCAAACTTTCTCAATACAAACTCGCGAACCTTCTCCTTGATGCGCTTATTGATGACAGGCATGTTCATCAGCAGTCGTGCACGGTTGGTTTGGATATGTGGGAATACTTCCTTTCTTACAATCTTGTCTACTACAAGCGGCACCGCATAGAGGATGTCTGGCTTGATTTCTGACAACGCCTCTGAGATGAGCGTTGGGCTCGGCAGACGGGTAAGGAAGAAGATATGGTTACCCAATACTATATTGAAGAGAAATTCTGTCATGAGTCCATACATGTGAGCCATCGGAAGGGTAGAAAGGATGTTGCAGTTCTTACCTATGTTAGGTTTCACTGAATCGATGAGGTAGTCGAGATTACCCCAAAGTGCTCTGTATGGGAGCATCACACCTTTTGAGAAACCGGTAGTTCCACTGGTATAGTTGATCATTGCCAGTTCTTCAGGATCGTCTACGTGATACTTCACGTGTTCTGGTCTGAAATACTTAGGATATCTGTGTCCGAACATTGCGTTGAGGTTCTCGCGCGCATAAGTCAGTTTCTCAGAGCGTGAGATGACAAGCGAATTGTCCGGAAGATAGATGATTCCTTCCAGCGAAGGCATCTCCTCTGGTGTTATCTCTGTAGCTACCACGTCACCAACGAACAGAAGTTTGCTTTCGCTGTGGTTCACGATGTTGTGAATCTGCTCAGGCTTAAATTCGTTCTGTATAGGTACGACAATGGCTCCGTAAGTAATAATGGCCAGGAAGGCTACTGCCCACTGGCTACTATTTCTTCCGCAGACGGCAATCTTGTCGCCCTTCTTCACATCGCTGTTTTCGAACAGGATGTGTAGCTTCTCTATCTTTCTGGCAATATCGTGATATTGGAGGGTTGCGCCCTTGTAATCGGTGAGCGCATCCAGATTCCAATTCTTGATAATGCTATTCTCAATATACGAGTTAAAACTTGGTATTGAATTCATTGCACAATTTACAAAATTTTGTGCAAAGGTAATGAAAATAGTGCACACTACAAAATAAAATGTGCACTATTTTCAAAAACTATATAAAATAATTATTTTTTTTCCTTTTTAGTCTACATATTGTGGTGTTATAGACTGTATTTTACTCATATCTCATTGATTTGGCTGGATGGATATGAGAAATCAGGTAGCTTGGTGCTACGAGCATGAAGATGCTTATCAGCAGCGTAGCAATGTTCAGGGCTATGATGGCAAGCCAGTTGAATTCTACCGGAACGGTACTTACATAATAGGTCTGTGCATCGAGTTTGAGGATGCCTGTAAAGTACTGGAGGGTAAGAATGCCGAGGGCGATGGCGTTGCCCAGAAGCATACCCTTGCCGATGATGAAGACGGCAAACCACAGGAAGGTGTGGCGGATGGTCTTGTTGCGGGCACCCAATGCCTTCATTACGCCTATCATGGAGGTGCGTTCCAGAATGATGATGAGCAGACCGCTGATCATGGTGACACCGGCTACTATCAGCATCAGACCGAGAATAATCCAGACATTCAGATCCATCAGACTCAGCCATTGGAAGATGTTTGGATTCAGGTCCTTGATGGTAGAACTGCTGTAGGTTTCGCCATAGTGGTCTACCGTGCGGTTCACCTTATTTATGATATAGTCTTCTGTCTCGTTGAGCTTGTTGAAGTCGTTAACGGTCAGTTCTGCACCGCTCGCCTGGTCTTCTTCCCATCCGTTCAGCTTCACGGCAGTATAGAGGTCGGTGTATACCATCACCTCATCATACTTCTTCAGGTTGGTCTGATAGATACCCTTGATGGTGAAGCGGCGCATACGCACTCCGTTGTCATCAAAGAAGTAGGCAAAGATGCGTTCTCCCGTCTTCAGCTTCAGCTTATCAGCCATCAGCTGTGAGATGAGAATCTGGTTATGACTCGCTTTGTCATCAAACTTAGGGATGCTGCCTTCAATCATGTTCTGATGGATAAAGGTAGAATCGAAATCAGGTCCTACACCTTTGAATATGACGCCCAGGAAATCGCTGTCCGTCTTCAGGATTCCCTCTTTCATGGCAAATTTCTGCACATGTTTTACGCCAGGTATCTTTTTCAGTACGTTGACCATCGAGTCGTTCATGACCACCGGATACTGGTTTTGCTGCTGCAGCGTCATGAAGTCGGCCACCTGTATATGGCTTCCGAATCCTATTACCTTGTCGCGTATGGTATGCTTGAATCCGAGCACTACGCATACCGACATAATCATAATGGCGAGTCCGATAGCAACACCTGCAGTGGCTATATGAATAGCAGGGCGAGAAACTTTACGTTTATCGCCCTGGTCGCTATATAATCTCTTTGCTATAAATAGAGGAAAATTCATTTCATTTGTAATGTTAAATGTTAAGTGTTAAATGTTAAATTTATCTTCGCGTTCGTTAGGCAACTTAACATTTAGCATTTTTTACTTTTGTAATGTTAAGTGTTAAATGTTAAATTTATCTTCGCGCCCGTTAGACAACTTAACATTTAACATTTAACACTTAACATTATTAATAATCAAAGTCCTTCGTCTTCCACTCTTCCCGGATAAGCCTCAAGCGCCTTGCCCAGAACCACCAGAGCACGCTCCAGATCGTGTTTCTTCAAGACGTAAGCTACACGAACCTGATTGTGACCGGCTCCAGGAGTCGTATAGAAACCGGAGGCTGGAGCCATCATGATGGTTTCGCCCTCGTAGTTGAATTCCTCCAGACACCAGCGGCAGAACTTTTCAGAATCATCGATAGGCAGTTTGGCTACGGTATAGAAGGCTCCCATAGGAATAGGAGAGTATACGCCCGGAATACGGTTCAAGCCGTCTATCAGACACTTACGGCGCTCTACATACTCATCGTATACATCGCGGTAGTACTCTTCAGGAGCATCCAGAGAAGCTTCGGCTACAATCTGACCGATCAGTGGAGGAGAGAGACGGGCCTGACAGAACTTCATCACCGCCTTGCGGATTTCTGCATTCTTAGTGATAAGGGCTCCTACACGGATACCGCACTCGCTGTAACGCTTCGAAACAGAATCGATGAGAACCGTGTTCTGTTCGATGCCTTCCAGGTGCATCGCACTGATATAAGGACTGCCGGTATAGATATACTCACGGTAAACCTCATCAGAGAAGAGATAGAGGTCGTACTTCTTCACCAGGTCGCGAATCTGATTCATCTCTCTGCGGGTATAGAGATAGCCTGTAGGGTTGTTTGGGTTACAGATCAGGATGGCACGGGTGCGCTCATTGATAAGTTCCTCAAACTTCTCCACCTTAGGCAGTGAGAAACCTTCTTCTATCGTTGTAGCGATGGTACGGATCTTGGCACCCGCCGAGATGGCAAACGCCATATAGTTAGCGTAAGCTGGTTCTGGCACGATAATCTCGTCGCCAGGGTTGAGGCAGCTCATGAAAGAGAAGAGTACAGCCTCAGAACCTCCCGATGTAATGATGATATCATCGGCAGTTACGTTGATGTTATATTTCTTATAGTAATCTACAAGCCTCTCGCGATAGCTGAGATAGCCCTGACTTGGAGAATACTCCAAGACCGTGCGGTCTATATGCTTCAAGGCATCTAGGCCACATTGAGGAGTTGGAAGGTCAGGCTGACCGATGTTGAGGTGATATACCTTTACTCCACGTTTCTTTGCTGCGGCAGCCAAAGGAGCCAACTTTCTGATAGGTGACTCTGGCATTTCAAGACCGCGTACAGATATTTCTGGCATCTTAAAATATTGTTTCTTTCTATTAATTATCCGTGTCGAAAATTGAAGTATAAGACCTGCTGGTCTTTTCAATTTACGCTAATCGGCTGCAAAGATAAGAAAATTAGATGAGAATTGAGAATAACTTTCGGTTAAATTTTATTTTTTGATTAAAAACTCTTTAAATATGTCGCTCTTTGCTTTCTTTTTTATAACTTTGCACTAAATTTCAAGAAATATTATAAGATTATACTAATAAAATAAGTAAGAAGAAAATTATGAGAAGTAGAACAAGTACATGGTTTGAGACCAAAGTGAAATATCAGAAGACAATGGAGGATGGTTCAGAGAAGGTAGTTTCTGAAGCATACGTAGTAGATGCATTGAGCTTTACCGAGGCTGAGAGTGCTATCATCGATGAGATGTCGGTTTATGTAAGCGGCGAGTTGAAGGTGAGCGGTATCGGCAAGGCTTGCTACGGCGAAATCTTCTTCAGCGATGTCGATGATGATGATAAGTGGTATAAGGCTAAACTCCAGTTCATCACAATTGATGAGAAGAGTGAGAAGGAGAAGCGCAGCAATGTTACTTATCTTGTTCAGGCTAAGTCTCTCGCCCGTGCCCTCCGTTATATTGATGAGGTGATGGGCAAGACCATGATAGATTATGATGTGATTGGTTTGAACGAAACCAAACTGATGGATGTATTCGAGCATCATGCTCCTAACGAGAAGAAAGAGGAGAAGAATGATGTGCCTGAATACGAGGAGAAATAACTCAACATTCAACACTCAACATTTAACATTCAAGATATGGACTATGATGTAAAAGGAAATCTCCATGAGGTGCTGGGCAGCTTGCCTGCCGGCGTCCGTCTCGTTGCCATCAGCAAGTTCCATCCCAACGAGTATATCGAGGAGGCTTATGCTGAAGGACAGCGTATCTTCGGTGAGAGTCACGAACAGGAACTCGCTAAGAAGGTAGCTTCGCTGCCTGAGGATATCGAATGGCATTTCATTGGACATCTGCAGACCAATAAGGTGAAGTATATCGCACCTTATATCTCGATGATAGAGTCGGTAGACAGTCTGAAACTTCTTAAGGAGATTGAGAAGCAGGCTGCCAAGCACGATCGTGTGGTGAAGGTTCTTCTGGAACTTCATCTGGCTGAGGAAGATACCAAATCGGGTCTTTCTCTTGATGCTTGCCGCGAACTCCTTGAGGCAGGCGAATGGCGGGAGATGAAGCATGTGCAGATTTGTGGCATCATGATGATGGCATCTAATACAGACGATGAGCAGCAGATTGCTCAGGAGTTTGATGAGGCTGCCCGGTTCTTCGATGAGGTAAAGGCAAAGTATTTTGCCGATGATGATGCTTTCTGCGAGCGTAGCTGGGGTATGAGTCACGATTATCATATTGCCGTTAAGCACGGCAGCACGATGGTTCGTGTGGGTACCACCATCTTCGGTCCTAGAATATATTAAAAGCATGGGGCTGTGTCATAATTTCATGACACAGCCCCATTTCATTATATAGTTAGTATACTATCTTCTGTCCCTTGTTGGTAATATAAATCTTGCCCTTTTGTGGAACGGAAACCTTTCTGCCTTCCAGGTCAAAATAGACTGTCGGTCTGTCTTTGCCGATGATGACAGATGATATTCCGGTAGGAGAGAAGTTCTTGAGATAATCGAAGGTAACCAGACCGGTTGCTTCATCCTTTGTGATGTTGTAGAGCGGATGACTCGTATCAACACTGTTGTTCAGGGTGATACTGGTCAGACTGTTCACCTCATACTCTGTAGCAGAGCCCGCCTTGTAGGTCGGGAACGGGTCGTTCTGAAGACTCGTTATAATATCAGCATCGCTAACTTTCCTGTTATAGCTGTTGTATACCATTCCGTCTGCAGGAACAATCATTACCCTTGGCTTACCTGTCGTGTTGTTGGGATTATCAAACAGATTAACCGAAGTCTTGTCATCGTAGTCGATGCGCCATACCAGCAATCCGTAACCCATAGCCTCCTTGTACCATCCCTCGTTTCTGATATTCTGTAGCAGCAGGTATTCGCCCTGGCTGTTGGCTATAATCTTGTATGCATCCGATGCCTTGTCGTATGGTTCCAACTTTATCTGCTGCGCCTCGGTATCCGAAAGGAGGGTAGGCTGTTTCCATCCTACGATGCTCTTCTCCCATGGTGAATAAGGAATAGGCTGATAGCCGTTAGCCTGATAACTGCCCATATCCATAACGTCCCAATATTCAGGACTCTGGTTGTGCTCTGTGATACCATTGGTAGGATAGATGTCTGGCAAACCGAGGGTATGCGAAAATTCATGGCAGAAGAGACCGATACCATTGATGTAGTATTTGCCGTCTTGGGTATCTACAGGCGTATTGTTCAGCTCGTTGTTAATGCCGTACCGGGATACTATTTTCCCGTTATAGGTTCCCACTCCTACGGTACCCGATTTCGGCCAGAGACAATCGCCAGAATTACCTAAGATGCTTTCAGAATAGCCGGCATAGATTACATATACGAGGTCTACATATCCGTCGCTATCGCTGTCGTAATCGGCAAAGTTAACCTTGCCGTCTAGCTGCTGGCAGGCTTCCTTAATCATCTGAGGAAAGTTGGTGTCACTTCCGTCGTCAACTCCGTTTTTGCCATAATAAGCAGAATTCTTGCTTACCGTAACAGGACCCACTACGTCAAACTGTGGTATAAACTGGTTATCGCTCATGTCAGCGAAATACTGCTGTACGCTGCCGTAGTTCTGGCAGTAATTCTCGTTGGTGATAAACACTTCTTTATCAGCCTCAGGCATAGCCTCTCCCTTCTTTCCGTTAAGGTAATGGTTGAATGTAGCAACCGGATCCTTACTCTTGAACTTCACATCCTGAAACTGCACCAGGAGTACCAATGCCTTCGGACTTCCCTTATGAGGGAAATAGCTTGGGCTCCATGTTCCTATTTCTGAAGCTCTTGTAAGATTCTCTGAAGAGAAAGCACGGGTCTTTCGGGTGTTCAGCTCTTCAGCAGTTATCTTTTCGTATTTTCCGTCTTGGGTTTCCCGCAGGGGCGTACCGTCCAGCAGCATGTAGTAGTGGAAGGTTTCGTCGCCATGTAGGGTAGCACATGCTACGGTTCCATCAGCCAGCATAATCTTGGCGATGCCCGGTTTAGCCTTTACGGCATAGAGATTGGCGATGCCCAGGAAGGCGAGCGCCAGAGAGATGATTGTCTTCTTCATAAACAGTTAGGGTAGATGGGGGATTATTTATAAAAGTATTGTCCTTTCTTCTGAGTCTGGCGTCCAAACTCGATGGCGTGATGCGGACAATGGTGATAGCAGGTAAAGCAGGTGAGGCAATCCTTGTGATGCAGCCATTCCGGATATTCTCCATGACCGCCCTTGATATCGCCTACAGGACAGACGTTGGCACAGATGCCACACTTCACGCACTTGTCTTTCTCCACATGAAACCGCTTGTCGGTGATGAGCACCTTCTCAAAGAATCCGCCCACAACCTTGGTGAAGAACCAGGGAATAGGACCTTTTACCAGACGGTTCACGCCCTCTTTCCTGTCGAATATCTCTTCGCAGATAACCGCCAGTTCCTGTGCCGATTTCGATTTTTTATAGACTTCGCGCTCCTTCGGATCAACATCCATGAAAGGAAGTCCTACATAAGATTCCGGCATGATGAGTGAGTAGGAAGCAGAAACCTCCGTGATGCCCAATGCCTGAAGCGATGCATTCAGCGTAATCGTATCGTTGAGGTTTTCGATGGTGAGTCCGATGCTGTCGCCTGCTGTACAGACGCAATAGGCGAAAGGATGCTTTCTGACCATCTTCTTATTACCTTCTGTAGTAGCATCAGAAGTTATCTTCATCTTCCTGATAAACTCCCTTACAAGGCGTGGAACTCTCCAGCCATGTACGGGGAAAACGAATCCGAGCCGTTCATTCTCTTTCAGAATAAACGGCTCGGCTATATTGTGGCTTGAATCATCCGCCCGCATATAAGGGGCGATAGGAATCAAGTCTTCGTGTGTAGCCGCTGCCAGTCTGGCTGCTGCCCACTTGGTATTTCCAGTTCCTGAGAAATAGAAAATCATGCTTACTTTTAAATATGTATTGAGCTAGATTATTTCTTTTCTGTCATAACACCTTCTATATAGAGACGTGACATTTCTACATTGCCGTTAGAACGGATGGTGATGCTCTTCTTGAAATGACCAGGGAACATGCCCTTGCCGTTATAGGTAACACTAATCTGTCCCTTCTCGCCTGGAGCGATAGGCTTCTTGGTGTAAGAAGGTATGGTACAGCCGCAGCTGGCAATAGCCTGGTTGATAATCAAAGGCTTGTTGCCCACATTGGTGAAGGTAAAGGTAGCCTTCTGTACCGGGTTTGACTCTTCGAACGAACCGAAGTTGTGTATCAGTTTGTCGAACTTAATCTCTGCCTGAGCAGATGCTGTAGCTACAAGAGCCACCAGCATTGTGAGTGTCAATATGATTCTTTTCATCTTCATATCCTTTCTTCTTTTTATATATTTTCTCTTTAATTTGTTTCTTATTTTTATATAATTCGATGCAAAAGTACATATAAAGTTTAGTATTACGTTACTTTTTTACATTATTTAAAACAATTATGCCTTATATTTTATGTTACAGCCTTCTTTTCAGTGGAAAAGTGGGGGCGCAATACTCCTCATTATGAAGAAGTTTGCAGATTCCGGAACAAAAATGAGGGTGTGTCATAAGTCCATGACGCACCCTTTTTCGCAAAAAACGCCTACTTGC
>CAVBFV010000056.1:0-13857 GCA_963594575.1 Lachnospiraceae bacterium
TGGAATGAGATTATCAAGTTTGCAGTAACCGTACTGACAGCTCTCCTCGGGGCGTTGGGCGTTTCGGCAGGTGGACTTTAGAAGGATGCCTATGAGAGACATCGATATGATAGTGGTGCATTGCAGCGGCAGCCGCTGCGATCACCGTTATACGATGAAGATGCTGCGCTACGACCATGTGCATAACAACGGCTGGACCGACATCGGCTACCATTTCTACATCACGCTGGATGGAGTGGTTCATGCCTGTCGTCCGGTAGAGCGTATGGGCTCTCATGCCCTCGGTTACAATGCGCACAGCATAGGCATCTGTTACGAGGGTGGTCTTTCGCCATCGGGCTGCATCAGCGATACCCGCACTCCTAAGCAGAAGGAGTCGATGAAGCATCTGATCCAGGAACTTCACCACCGTTTTCCGGGCATCCGTACCATCCTGGGTCATCGCGATTTGCCTGGCGTTCAGAAAGCCTGTCCGTGTTTTGATGCCACGAAGCTCCAGTACCTCCTGGATGCTTCCTGATTCTCTTCCATTAAGAGGGTTTTTCAAGAGCAGAATCCCTCCGAATTTATTTAACAAGTTAGGGCGCATCCAATCCGGATGCGCCCTTTTTCTTTGTCGTCATATTTCTTTCATTCAACACTCAACATTCAACATTCAACACTCAACAAGTCTATACGCCACCTGTTCTTCGTGGTATATAGACCCTTGGAACAACCGCAAAGTATGGGTTGATAAATATTGCCAAATGTTTTGTCGATCAATTTGGCATAACTAAAACACAATACTATGCAGGATCACAATCTTCATCTGTGAATGGAATCTGCTCATAGCTTTTTGGCGGTTTTTCTGGTCCTAAGTCAGACCCAGCTAATAGAACACAGGAATTTTCCAACTCAACAATAGCGATTGATGGTTTCTGATAATTCTTTTTCATATTCCTAACTTTTTGAATTTTACATATTTTTTACCATTCTTGATATAGATACCCTGGGTAGGTTCCTTGCTGAGCTTGCGACCTTGCAAGTCATATATACCATTTAGAGATGTTTTATCAGCCTCATTATTGGTTATAACTTGGATGCCCTCTATGGCAGTTGTTGATCCCTCGCCAACCTCATCTATGTTGATAGAACGGGATTTTGATGCTTGTGACATGTTAGAACCATTACGATTACTTACCGTAAGATACCAACGCTGTGCACCAACTTCGGTAGAAGGGTTTAACGGAGCTATGCATCCTTTCTTGTTGAGAGCATACACTGCAACCGATACTCCATCCTGACCTAATCCACTTTGTGGAGTGTAGATGCCTGTGAAGTCATACTTGCGAGTCATGCTCATGCAGTAGTATGTCTTCGATTCAGACTTATGCAACTTGGCATTATTGATAGTGATAGTCTTGCTTCCGCTATCGTTTGTTCTCAACAAGTATGGGGTGTTAGCCTCAAACTCTCCAGATGTAGCCTTCTTCACTTCGAGTACCGTCTCATAGCCACTGCCATCTTCCTTTTCATACTCATGGAAGTTATTGATGCTTGCCACGGTGATGCCGTTGCCGATCCAGTCCGTAGCCTGAGTCTCGAAAGGCACGTACACAGCCTGCCACTGGTCTGCGCCTAGATAGTCGCGGGTGTAGTTCAGCGTTGGGGCAGTGAAGTCCACAGGGCTGTTGTAAGGCGCATCGTCATTGATATCAACAGGTTTGAATGTCGTGTATGAACCGTCAGTATTAGCAGTCAACTCCAAGTCGCTGCCATCAATACCACAGAAGTCCTTGATATACAAGAAGTTGTTTTCGCATCGCTGACAAGTGGAGCTGTAGAGTCCGTTTGTCAACAGAGTCTCCGTACCCTTGACGTGCTTGTCGTACTTCTCATGTGCATTTGCCTCCGTATTGCTGAAAATGTTCACTTGCTTGTCACCGCAAGTATAATAATTGTTGTATACGGTATTCCCGTTGCTTGGGGTAAGCACTGGATATTCATCGCCATTCTCGCCAAACTTCTGATACCATACCAAGGTGCTTCCTTCTGCAGGGGTAGATGTGGAGCCATTCAGCAGCCATGCCACCTCACCGCTCTTTATCTGCTGTTTGGTGAAAGCCTTGACCACGTCAGCTTCTACCTTTCCGTCTTCGAAAGTCAGACTTCCAGAACCAACTATTTTGATGTTCTCAGATGAGTTGTTCAGCAATGCCTCCTTGTTGTAAGCTGCAATGCCCTTTGCGGTTAGTGTACCGCTTACAGTAGCTATAATGATTCCTGGCTTGTCATTTGTATTCGTATTCGTCACATCTCCATAACTGAACACATTCTGGATACTGCTGTTACCATTCGTTTTTCCTACTATGCCACCGGCATACCAACCTGTGCTTGTAATCTTGCCATAGTTGGCGCAATCTTCGATACTTGTTTCAAAAGCATAGCCTATGATTCCACCAATAAGTAGATCATCACCGTTTTCAACGGTTCCGTAATTGGTGCAACGCTTGATGTTTCTTTCTTGGCTAAAACCTGCAATTCCGCCTACATTGCTCGTGCCCTTCACGCTGGAGTGATTCTCGCAGTTTTCGAGATTTATTATGGCCCCTCCAACGATACCGCCAGTACCGTCTTGTCCTATTAAAGTACAATTATTTGTGGTTTTAATGCCCTTTATATGTGATGGAGAATCCCCGCATGCATATCCTGCCAAGATACCGGTGTAAAGTGTCACATTCTCCACCTTAACATTGTCAAAGATAATGTTTTGGATAGTCGCACCGTCAGTATAGCCGAAAAGCCCCACATAGTTTTGTGCCGTCTTGATATAGAGATGTGAGATGGTGTGTCCCTGACCGTCCATATTTCCCTTCCAGCGTTTATCATTGTTGCCTATCGGAATCCAGCTAAAGAGTTCCTTGCCATCTTCAGCCGCATGGCAGTAGTTCTTTAGATCGATATCCGCAGTCAGCATGGCAGATGCTGACGAGTGAGTAGTTCCAGCTACTTCGCCTTCGTCCACAATAGTTCCGTTCACATAGTCGCGGAACCAAGCCAAGTGGCAAGGTTTGGCTATCAGGTACACCCCACTTTCCTGTGAAGGCTTCACAGCCACATAATGCTGGCAACGGTCGCAATAGCCATCCTCATTGCTGTGATGTCCAAGGGCAGGATGCTCTGCGTCCGTTACATCAGTCAATTCCTTGGTCAATTGGCTGTCGGAATATATCCTTTGGCAGTCCTGGCATTGCCAATATTCCTTGGTTGCCGCCTCTGTGCAAGTAGCGTTTATTGCAGCGTGGTGATTTATTGTCTGTCCGTGTTGATACCTGATTGCGGAACTGGTAGGATTGTTGGTGAGACTACCCTTCACCACCTTATAGGTTTTGCAATTTAAAGTCAGATTGTCAGCATAAACCTGATGTTCCGAACCAATGACGGGATAACTGTCTCCATTATTAGCCAGATTTTGTCCCCATTTTGCTTTGCTCGAAGCATTTTGCTGGAGCAGATAGGCAACAACACCGCTTTTCAGCTGGGTCTTTGTAAATCCTGTTGCGTTATCTTCAGAGAGATTGCCGCTTCCGAAGGCTTTAACCGTAATCTCTTGGCTGTTTGCAGTCAGCTTTGCGCCACTATAGTATGCCACCATGCCTTCAGTGTCCCCATATTTAGAATAGCCAAAAGCCATGCCTACCTCTGTGCCATTCGTGGCACTGATGCTGCCATAGCTGAACACGTTCTGTATCTTGCCATCGTGTACATAACCTGCCAAGCCAGCAACACTATTTGCACCTTTTACATTTCCATAGTTGGCGCAGTCTTGGATCGTTCCGCCACTGAATTCGCCAACCAAGCCACCTACACGCTGACTTGTTGCCGTTACATTTCCATAGTTGGCACAGGCGGTTATAGAATTACCTGTTTTTTGGTAGGAGCCAAAAAGACCACCGACTTTTTCTTTGCCTTGTACCGTGGCGTAGTTCACGCAGTTGTAGGCGTTACCATCAAGTATACCTGCAATACCGCCAGTATAATTACCTCTTATCTGGCACGTTTCTGATATTTTGATATTTTGAAGGGTGCTTCCTCCTGCATAACCAACCAAAATTCCTATGATATCTTGCGTATTTGTCACATTTGCATACTCAAAGGTTAAGTTCTTAATAGTGCTTTGATCGGTACAACCGAAAAGCCCCATAAATTTTTGGGTTGCATTGATATAAAGGTTAGTGATGGTCTTTCCATTTCCGTCGAAAGTACCTTTGTAATCCCTTTCAATATTTCTTCCAATAGGCACCCAGCTCAGTTCTTCTAAGTTTTGAGACGCATCAGCCGCATAGCAGAAGTCCTTTAGGTCTATGTCGGCTGTCAACTTGGCGCACGCATTGAGGTGGGTAGTAGCCGACTCGCTGCTACTCACAGTATACGTACCATTCACCCATTCACGAAACCACGCCAGCTCCTTGGCGTTGGAAATTTGGAATGGATTACTGCTCGAGCCATCGCCCTGGGCTGGCCTTGAGGTCGTTACATTAGTGGCTGCCCATGCCCCCTCATAAGGCATGAGGATAGCCATCACGAGCAGAAGCATCGTGAATAGCCTGTTTCTTTGTTTTTTGTTGTTCATAACTGTAAATTATTATTGTTATTCTACTTTCTTACATATTTTCTCTCATTGCCATCAGATATACTGTAAATCCCAGGATGATGACGAAAGTCATTCCGAGAAACAGATAGATATAAAATCTTTCTCTCTTGATGAAATCACAGAAGCTGTAGCGAGCCTTGTAGTTTTCATCAAGATATATCCTGTAGTCTTGAACCATGGCATAGCTCATGACTATGGCGAACAGCAGAAGACACAATGCCATTATAAAAATAGCCTGTTCCTCTTTCGTGAAAGTCTGAATTATATTTTCCATGGTGCAAATATAGTGTTTTTTTTCAAAAAAGGTGTCGCATTCCTCTGTTTAGGTGTCGCATTCCTATCAAAAAGGTGTCGCATTCCTATGAATGCGACACCCTTTTTAACGTATTTTTTCATTTCGCGATGCGTTTTCCTGGTATTTATCGAAAAATGGTTAATCCTGCATTTTATCCTCTGCGGCTACATTTTCAGCCATTTTCTCCCGCCATTCGGTAGGAGTACAGCCTTCCTTTAACTTGAAAATGCGGTACAGACAGGTGCGGGCAGAGAAGCCGCACTCGGCTGAAATGATGTCAGTCTCCGAGAAATATCGGGACCGCTCCGCCTTAGGGATATCCAACGAATGCGACAGAATAACCATGATTCAATATGGTATCCCCCGCCGGCGCACCAGTCTTCTTCAGCTTCTTTCACTTCTCTTTTCGGAGTCTTTCAGAAAGCTTCGAATGTAAAGTCTTTTCCTTGTCAGTATATTCAAGTAACTTGCGAAACTTTAGTTACCATATAACCAAGGGTCTATACGCCACCTTTTCATCGTGACATATAGCCCCTTGTCCTGTCACATAAGAAACGCAATCTCTTACTTTTTCATAAACTTTTCACAGAAATCTCTTGCGGGTTTGAAAATAAAGTCGTAACTTTGCAGTAGTGAATTTTAAAACAGATGGTTATGAAGTACTTAGATCCTAAGGCAGACCTTACGTTCAAGAAGATATTCGGCAATCATCCTAAAAGACTGATCAGTCTTCTGAACGCTCTCCTGCCACTCAGCGAAGAAGAGCAGATACACGAGATAAAGTATCTGCCAACAGAACTTGTGCCCCAGCTCGAAGGGGGCAAAAACACCATTGTGGATGTACTCTGCACAGATGTCAGAGGCAGGAAGTTCTGCGTGGAAATGCAGATGGAATGGTCTGATGCATTCCAGCAGCGAGTACTGTTCAATGCATCCAAGCTCTATGTGAGTCAGGCTAAAAAGGGAGGAAAATACAGTGAACTCCAACCCGTGTATTCTCTCAACCTGATAAATGATATCTTTGCGCATGATACTCCGGATTTCATCCACAACTACCGCATCGTGCACGATAAGGACAGCAATAAGGTCATCGAAGGCTTGCATTTCACCTTCATTGAACTCCCTAAGTTCACTCCTCATTCCATTGCCGACAAGCGCATGATGGTATTGTGGCTCCGTTTCCTCACAGAAATTAATTCCAATACGAAGGATATTCCTGCCGACCTGCTCAATGATCCAGAGATAGGAAAAGCCGTAGAGGAGCTGGAGATTTCCGGTTTCTCGGATGCCGAACTCAGAGCCTACGACAAGTTTTGGGATTCGGTAAGTGTTGAAAGAACCCTTCTGGATGACAGATATCAGAAAGGTATGGAAGAAGGCATGGAAAAAGGCAGAACTGAAGGCATCGAAGAAGGTATGTCCCAGCGAAGTCTTGAAATTGCCAGAAAGATGCTGGCACATGGTATGGATGAAACGTCTATCATGGATATGACGGGGCTGACGGCAGAGGAGATAAAGCTGCTGAAAGCGGAGATGTAGATTACGAATATCACCATATAATTAAGGGCCTATACGCCACCTGTTCATCGTGGCATATAGACCCTTGGAACAACCGCAAAGTATGGGTTGATAATTATTTTCAGATGATTGGTTTTCCTGTCAGCTTAGGACTTTACCACATATCTTCATTTCCATCCTCTGGACTTTTTCCTCCATTGAAACCAGGAGTTTCTGACCCTGCCAGCAACTGTTGGGCTTTTATCTCATGCACCTGCATTTCAGGTTTTATATATTCTTTCTTCATATTGTGCTATTTTTATTTGATTACTACTTTCTTGTTATTCTTGATGTATATGCCCTTTGTCGGATTGCTTATCTTTCTACCTTGGAGGTCGAAGATTCCTTCAATAGTGCCATGACGCTGCACGTCAGTACCCATAATGGTGATTCCATCTATGCCTGTTGTCTCGTTGCCGCTACCGAATACAAAGCTGCGAGCGAGTGCTGCCGATGATGGGTCTTTTGCTTCATTTTCAGATACTTGCAGATAAGCCTTTCCTGGAGTCGCTTTGAGGCTTGTTCCGTTGCTGCTATTGTTAGCTTTGTCCACACTGAGGTAGAAGCCGAGACGTTCTTTACTTGTAGCATTTTTATACGTGAGACGATAGAGTTTACAACCAGTTTCTGCTGTTACAGTCTGAGCTTCAGCTGGTGTAGCCCCAAGGTGGTTCTCATCAGAGGAAGCTTTTGTCAACTCATTTGTCTCGTTTGCCTTTGCATTGACATACTCTCCGTCAGTCTTCAGTAGCACACCCTCGTCCTTTGCCACTTGGCTGTTGCGTTCTGTCAATGTCATCTTGCCACCGCTTACCGTTGCGTTATAGACCTTAAGCGTTCTGTCTGATGGAACAGAAAGGGTTACATCGTTTGTCTGATTGCTGAATGTTGCCCAATATGTATCGTTGCCATTTGCATCCTTGTCGCCCTGTGCAGCCTTGACTACCTTATAGTCAGAGCCGGGAACGGGATATTGGTCCATTCCTAACTGCTGTCCCCATGCCTTCTCGCCTAATACTTTGCCTGCGGCAAACAAATAAGCCACCTCACCGCTCTTTATCTGCTGTTTGGTGAATGCCTTGACCACGTCAGCTTCTACCTTTCCGTCTTCGAAAGTCAGTCTTCCATCATCAACTATTTTGATGTTCTCAGATGAATTATTTAGCAATGCCTCCTTGTTGTAAGTTACAATACCCTTTGCGGTTAGTTTACCTTCTACATAACCTATAATGATTCCTGAATGATTATTTGTATTCGTCACATCTCCATAACTGAACACATTCTGGATACTGCTGTTATTCCCCGTTTGTCCTGCTATGCCACCGACAGTCCAACCTGTACTTGTAATCTTACCATAGTTGGCGCAATCTTCGATACTTGTTTCTATAGCATAACCTATGATTCCACCAATATAGCTACCATCGTTTTCAATGGTTCCGTAATTGGTGCAGCGCTTGATGTTTTTATAACAGCTAAAACCTGCAATTCCGCCAACATTACTTGTACCCTTGACACTGGAGAGGTTCCCGCAGTTTTCGAGATTTATATTGGCCTCTCCAAGAATACCGCCAGTACGTACTTGTCCTATTACAGTACAATTGTTTGTGGTTTTAATGCCCTTTATATGTGCTGGAGAATTCGTGTATGCGTATGCACATCCAACCAAGATACCAGTGTAATCTGTCTTCGTGTTTGTAGTACTCACATTCTCCACCTTGGCACAGTCAAAAATAAGGTTTTGGATAGTCGCATCATTAGTAGAGCCGAAAAGCCCAACATAGTTTTGTGCTGTCTTGATATAGAGATTGGAGATGGTATGTGCCTGACCGTCCATCTTTCCCGTCCAGTGATTATCTCCGTTGCCTATCGGAATCCAACTCAAGAGTTCCTTGCCATCTTCTGCCGCATGGCAATAGTTCTTGAGATTGATATCCGCAGTCAGCATGGCAGATGCTGATGAGTGAATAGTTCCAGCTGCTTCGCCTTCGTCCACGATAGTTCCGTTCACATAGTCGCGGAACCAAGCCAAGTGGCAAGGTTTGGCTATCAAGTACACACCATTTTCCTGTGAAGGCTTCACAGCCACATAATGCTGGCAACGCTTGCAATAGCCTTCGTCGTCGTTAGCATGTCCAAGGGCAGGCTTCTCTGCGATCGTTACATCAGTCAATTCATTGGTCAATTGGCTGTCGGAATATGTCCTTTGGCAGTCCTGACATTGCCAATATTCCTTGGTTGCCGCCTCTGTGCAAGTAGCATCTGTTGCAGCGTGGTGATTTATTGTCTGTCCGTGTTGATAACTGATTGCGGAACTGGTAGGATTGTTGGTGAAACTACCCTCCACCACCTCATTGGTTTTGCAATTTAAAGTCAAATTGTCAGCATAAACCTTATGTTCCGAACCAATGACAGGATAATTGTCTCCATCATTAGCCAGATTTTGTCCCCATTTTGCTTTGCTCGAAGCATTTTGCTGGAGCAGATAGGCAACCATGCCACTTTTCAGCTGAGCTTCTGTAAATCCTGTTGCGTTATCTTCTGAAGGCGTGCCGCTTCCGAAGGCTTTAACATCTTTCTCTTGGTCGTTTGCGGTCAGCTTTGCGCCACTGTAGTATGCCACCATGCCTTCAGTGGCCCCTTTGTCAGAATAGCCAAAAGCCATGCCTACCTCTTGCGTGCTGTTCGTGGCTGAAACATTGCCATAGCTGAACACATTCTTTATTTTGCCTTGGCTTACACTACCTGCCATGCCAGCAACACGATATGTACCTTTTACATCTCCATAGTTGGCGCAGTCTTGGATTGTTCCACTATCGAAAAAGCCAACCAAGCCACCGACACCCAGACTTGATGCAGTTACATTTCCATAGTTGGCACAGGCGATCATAGAATTACCTGTTCTACTGTATTTGCCGCAAAGACCGCCGACATATTGTATTCCTTGTACCGTGGCGTAGTTCACACAGTTGTAGGCGTTACCATCAAGAATACCTGCAATACCGCCAGTAAAAGTACCTCCTTTCATCTGGCAAGTATTTGATATTTTGATATTTTGAAGGGTGCTTCCATATCCTACATAACCAACCAAAACTCCTGTGTGGGAGTTCGTATTTGTCACATTTGCATTCTCAAAGGTTAGGTTCTTGATTGTGCTTTGATAGGTATAACCGAAAAAACCTATACCCATATTTTCTTTGATTGCATTGATATAAAGGTTGGTGATGGTCTTGCCATTTCCGTCGAAAGTACCTCGGTACGTTATATTACTATTGCCGATAGGCACCCAACTCAGTTCTTCTAAATTTTTAGACGCATCAGCCGCATGGCATACTTTACTCATGTCAATGACCTCAACATTATCTGCTATCTTAGCGCAGATACTATATTCCCCGCTATTCACCTGATTGCGGAACCATGCTAATTCCTCAGCTTTTGTGATGATGTAAGGACTGTCTTTTTTGCCATCACCTTTGGAAGGCGGCGTTGGTGTTTGTGCCCATGCCCCCCCATAAGGCATGAGGATAGCCATCACGAGCAGAAGCATCGTGAATAGCCTGTTTCTTTGTTTTTTGTTGTTCATAACTGTAAATTATTATTATTATTCTACTTTCTTACATATTTTCTCTCATTGCCATCAGATATACTGTCATTCCCAGAATGATGACGAAAGTCATTCCGAGAAACAGATAGATATAAAACCTTTCTCTCTTGATGAAATCACAGAAGCTGTAGCGAGCCTTGTAGTTCTCATCAAGATATATCCTGTAGTCTTGAACCATGGCATAGCCCATGACTATGGCGAACAACAGAAGACACAATGCCACAATGAAAATAGCTTGTTCCTCTTTCATGAAAGCTTCTATTATATTTTTCATGGTGCAAATATAGTGTTTTTTTTTCAAAAAAGGTGTCGCATTCCTCTGTTTAGGTGTCGCATTCCTATCAAAAAGGTGTCGCATTCCTATGAATGCGACACCCTTTTTAACGTATTTTTTCATTTCGCGATGCGTTTTCCTGGTATTTATCGAAAAATGGTTAATCCTGCATTTTATCCTCTGCGGCTACATTTTCAGCCATTTTCTCCCGCCATTCGGTAGGAGTACAGCCTTCCTTTAACTTGAAAATGCGGTACAGACAGGTGCGGGCAGAGAAGCCGCACTCGGCTGAAATGATGTCAGTCTCCGAGAAATATCGGGACCGCTCCGCCTTAGGGATATCCAACGAATGCGACAGGGTGAACATGTTTACTGTGGTGTCTTTGTAGCCCAAATCAGCACACCACTTGTCGAGCTTCTCCTTGATAAACATCTGACGCTCCTGAGAAATTGGCTGTAAGTTTTCTTTACTGTCTGTATACTCTGCATCCTGCCCATCGGAGCTTTCCAAAGATACCCCCTTTCTAATTGAAAATAGCCAATTAGATTTCACATTCAATTAAAATAATCAGCAAAATTCTTGGCTGTTTTAAATAAAAGTTGTAGTTTTGCATTTGGAATAATATAAATATGTATGATATGACAACATTAGCTATTTATAAATTGTGGAGTTTCTTGCAGTCCCTTCCTTTGACAGCAAGTAATGAGCGTTGGTTGGCCGAACGTCTGTTGGAGTCAGCTAATGCTAAGTCTGTTACAACTGTAAAGAAGCAAGAGAATGCGTGGGCTAACTATCAGCTTTCGCCCGAAATACTTAAGATGACGCTTAAGAATCGTAAGCAAGTTTCAGATGCGATAGATGACTCATTATATGAATCTTTAGAAGAAAAATACAACTTTATGTTTCTGCTATAACATTTGTCAATGCATTTTTTATCTTGCGCAAATCTTATTCTCGGGAAGAGTTGCATCAATCTATGTTAGGTCTTGCGTCTCTTTGTGAAATAACGGATGTGGATAAGGAGATTATAAAGAAGTGTCTATCATTTGAACGTAAAGATTTTGAGGATAGCGTGCAATATGAGTCTGCTTTGCTCCATCAAGTAGATGTGATAGTAACAAGAAATGTAAAGGACTTTAGGGATTTTGCAGAGAATGTGCAGACTCCTGCTGATTTTTTAGAATCGATATTAGTTTAAAATAAGAATGCTCAGTAAGGAAGAAAATGGTAAAAGCCCCCGATGCGTATAGCACCGGGGGCTTCTTGTATTATGCCGTTAGGCGTTATAATGACTGTTACTCACCCCAATAATAGTCTTCTACCTTTTCTGGTTTTTCATCGTCAATGCCTCCTTGACCCATAGTAGATGCTGCGAGGAGGGTGCAAGAGGTGATGTTTACCACCTGTATCTCTGGCTTTTTATATTCTTTCTTTTTCATATCCTTTTGATTTTAAAATCCTTTACTTAACCATGATTTTATAGGTCTTGCTGCCACGCTTCACGATATTCAAGCCCTTCTGCAGTCCATTGGTACGACGACCATTCGCATCATAGTATTCTGCATTGGCATCGTTGCTGATAGCGTTGAGGTTGTCAATGGCAGTAGTGCCATCACCCTTTCCGATGCTCAGCATGGCTGCTCTTGCCAGATATTCATTGGCAGGATGGATGTATGCACGCATCGGTTTGATGCCCACGCCATTGCCATCATCCAAGTCAGAGACACGCCAGAATTTATTCTTACCAATGATGTAGTCGTTTTTATCAAGACCCTGATTGTCTTTGCCGCCAATCTTGGTGAATGAACCTACGAGGTTGACATCTGAGGCAGTTTCTGCTTCTGGCTTAGTAACGTTTGTTCCAGCTACTGGCTCTTTAACGATGCCTGCATTTTGTACAGAAATGCTGAGTGTCTGCTCGTTCTCATTCATCTTGAAGAGCACCGGAGTGCCGGCAGGAATCTCTGCTCCTTCATAACTCTCAAGGGTGATGCATTTATTATCATTGTCAATACCTGTGAAACGATAGAACTTACATTCTTTAACCTGGCTCTGGACAATGGCGAAAGGCAAGCAGAGCGTTCCCCATGTAGAACCTTCAGGGATAACTCGGATGTAAAATGCATTCTTGGCTGCAAATGGCTCATAAGCCACGAAATCCTTGCCATCGTCAAGAACAAGATTCTCCGTAGCAAGAGTTTCTCCCGCTGCACCTATCTTCTTCTCACCATTCTTACCTACAAGCTTGGTAAAGTAGCCAGTCTTATAGTTGGCGTATTCGTTATCGTCCTTGTCTTTGTCTGTGTTACTGATATAATCTATAAAACCTTTGAGATTCTCGCAACCTTGGAACATACCATCACCATCAAAAACCTGGTTCGTAACAAACTTATCGCTGGCGAAGATAGTTTGGAGAGTTGAGCAAACAGAGAACATATGGGACATCTCCTCCACGCGCTCTGTATTGAAATTAGAGAGGTCAAGCGAAGAGAGTTTTTTACAGCTCCCAAACATGTTTGACATATTCGTCACCTTTTCTGTATTGAAGTTAGAGACGTCGAGCGAGGTAAGCGCATAGCAGCAATTGAACATCCTGCTCATGTCCGTCACATTCTGGGTATTCAGATTCTCAATACCTACAATTTCGGTCAGATAAAAGCAATTATCGAACCACCTATAACAGCTCGTTGGTTTTGCGTTGGCAAACGATGCATCGAAGACCACCTTCTTGATATTTCCTTTTTGGGTCTGCCACCCCGGATCGTTAGATTTCACATTAAGGTCATAAGCTCCTGCAGGCTTTACTCCCTTGTAGCGGAATGTAAGAGTTTTAGTAGCATTGTCAAACTCGGCATAAGCACATCCAGGAGTAAAATAACCATCCTTGCCGCAGTTGGCTTTTTTGTGGTCGATCTTGCTACTATCAAAGCCTTTGAGGTTTTTGCAGTCTTTGAACATATAAGAACCATTTTCTACTTTTGTTGTAACAAACTTGTCGCTGGCATAGATGGTTGTGAGAGCGGAGCATGCTTGGAACATGCTGTACATATACCTCACCTCCTTTGTATTGAAATTAGAGAGGTCGAGAGAAGTGAGAACGGAGCAGCCATTGAACATATTGTCCATAAACTCCACATTCGCTGTATTGAAATTAGAGAGGGTGAGCGAAGAGAGAGCGGAGCAATTAAAGAACATGTTTCCCATACTCTCCACATTCGCTGTATTGAAATTAGAAAGATCGAGCGAAGAGAGAGCTGAGCAGCTCTCGAACATGCTGTTCATATGCTTCACCTCCTTTGTATTGAACTTAGAGAGATCGAGTGAAGAGAGTTCTAGACAGTCCTCAAACATGCCTGACATATTCGTCACCTTCTCTGTATTGAACTTAGAGAGATCGAGCGAAGAGAGTTTTTGACAACCATAGAACATACGGCTCATATTCGTCACCTTCTCTGTATTGAACTTAGAGAGATCGAGCGAAGAGAGTTTTTGACAG
>CAVBFV010000057.1:0-13687 GCA_963594575.1 Lachnospiraceae bacterium
TTTTGAGTATTAATAACTTATTTAATAATCGTCTCGTTTTAACGGGACACTAGTGGTTACTCTTGAAAGAACAAACGAATTTTCCTTCTAAGTCGGCCAATTTTACAGATAATAATTTTAATTTGTCTAAATAGTAGCAATATATGCCAATTATTCATTTTTTCTGATTGATTATCAAGATAAAACATTATATTTGTAACATTAAATGTTTTGGAATAATGGCAAAGAACAATATAGACTTATCTGTAGTCCTTCATGATAATAGTGACTATAAGGACTGGCTTGTAGAATTGAAAGAAAGATTCTACAGCCATCGCCTTAAAGCATCGTGTGCCACCAACGGTTATTTGTTGGATTTCTATTGGAAGTTGGGACGAGACATTGAAGCCAAGCAATATACCAACACTTACGGCTCTGGTTTTTATAAGAATCTCAGTCAAGACTTGAAGAACGAGATGCCTGGCGTAAAAGGGTTCTCGCCAATAAACTTGCGCTATATGAGTAAGTTTTTCAAACTCTATGCTCCTCTATATAGAAATATTCCGCAGACTGCGGAACTTTTCTCTGATTCGTTGTCAGACTCAAATGTTCCGCAAGTTGCGGAACAATTTGAAAAACGTCAACAGCCTGTTGATGATTTCAATTTGTTGTTCTCTATTCCTTGGGACCATCATCGCCGTATCATCGACAAATGCAAGGATGATATGGACAAAGCCCTGTTCTTTGTAAGAAAAACATGGGAAAATAATTGGGGACGTGATGCGTTGCTTAATTGGCTTGACACAGACCTATATGAGCGTGATGGTAAGGCTGTTACAAATTTCAAATCTACTCTTCCTGCCGTGCAGAGCAACTTGGCGCAACAGATAACCAAAGACCCTTATCAGTTGGACTTCCTTAACTTAAGGGAGAAATATGATGAGCGTGATATCGAAGATGAATTGGTGAACAATGTAACACGTTTCCTCTTGGAACTCGGAAAAGGCTTTTCGTATATGGGCAGACAATTCCGCTTGGAGGTAGGACAACAGGAGTTCTTCCCAGACTTGTTGTTTTACAATGCCCACCTCCATGCCTATGTGGTCATAGAGCTAAAAGCTCAGTCATTCCATCCATCGTTCTTAGGACAATTGAGCTTCTATGTATCTGCCATTAACCACCAATTCAAGACCGATATAGACAATCCAACTATTGGCTTGCTTATCTGTAAGGATAAGGACAACGTAGTGGCTAAATATGCCTTGGAGTCATACAAGGAACCAATGGGTATATCGGAATATCAGCTCTCCAAACTCTTCCCGAAAGACTTCAAATCATCTATGCCGACTATTGAGGAATTGGAAAAGGGGTTGAAAGATAACTAAAAGTAACGGAACTGTTTTTGCATGAACAAAGAAGAAATAAAACAAGAGCCTAATGATGGGCTGATAGCTCGCATATTAGGAGGAACACCCTCTATTTTACAGAAGGTGTTCTTTATACTTATGGTATTTTCGCTGCTATTATGGCCATTGGGATTCGGTGTTTCTATGTTCTTCTTTGATGCCCCTATTCGCTCTGATATAGACAAAATATGTCGTTATGGTATGCTTATGACCATCCGGTTGTATCCTATCTACTTGTTTCCTTTGTTGAGATTTATGTTTCAACTTTCAAAGAAATTAAGAGCAAATTGGCTTTATTATCTCTGTCCAATAGTACCAATAATAATTCTTTGGTTGTTACTTTCAATTAGTACAATCAGTGCTCCGAAAATAGACAAAACCGAATTTTGCACTAATGAGGATTTGGTTGGTCATTGGACTTTGAATGGTGGAGAAAGACAGATCAATTATCCTGAGATTGAATTTTTCAATGATAGTACGGTGGAATTATACTCACAAGCTGATACCCTATACAGATATACCTATTGTTTACAAAATGATTCCTTGTATCTCAATGACATAAATGGAAGACAATACGTAAATAAAATCAATAAAGTCGATGACGAAACCATTATGTTTGAGGGTATCGCAGATGTTAAAGGCATACAGATTTATCATAAATAAAATGTTCTTGAAAATAAAAATCTAATTTCAAAATACCAAAGTAAAAAGTAATATGAGGCATTTCTTATTGACAATCGTTATAGTCTTGGTCATAGCAATGGGGCTATCCTCTTGTCTGTGTCAACCAAGGTATGCAAGTTTTTTGAATCTTGTAGAAAAAATAGATAGCATAAATTCTTATTCCTACACATTACAACAAGCTTCGCCAGACAGTGGGGTCCTACTAAAAGACACTTTAGCAAAAGAACTTCTCGGCGACATTTTCTATCATCATAAGGAAGCACAAAATCGAGAGGTCAGGCTCGTTGGTGTTAGTCAACCATACGCCCAAGTTCTTGTCTGTGCCTTTAACATAAAGAGCATTGGTTTTGAATGGAAAACAAATGAAACATTTCTTGTTACTTATGGACATGAAGGAAAAATTGCAGATGTGTTGTATTTAGGTATGAACGAAATTAAACCTACATTTGTAAAGTTCAGTTTCAACAGCAAACGGCATATTCCTATGGAGGATATCCAAAGAAGCAAATGGGTATATTACGAGCAAAGTAAACTTCTAAAATTAGAGGTGTTTGAAGAAAATTCATGGCTTGACAAAGACCAAAATCCATGTTTGGACAACTACTATCATACTTTCTTCTATCGAATAGACGAACAAGGGCGTATTGTCCGCTTAAGAAAAGGGAAAATCGTTCCTTATAAATATAACCATACCGACCATGCCTACGACTCATATCTTAAAGCTGCACATAAACGATTTGCCTCGCAATTCACTCCCTATTCAGAAATGAACAGGGAGTAGTTTGAAGAAGCTGAAAAAGAACCGAAAAAAGAATCATTATATTTAGAAGATAGTAAAAAAACAAAAAATTATAATAGATTTATAGAATAATCCCAATTTTATTAGTAGTTTTGCAGACAATAAGAGTTGTTTTACAAGCAAACATATGCTAATTGTAGAAAATAGAACCGTTGCTATATCATTACCTCTATTGAGATGAAACTCTCATAAATCGCTCATTTTAAGCTATTCTGAATATTTGGGCAGAATTTTCTCAAAAAAATACCCTCCGAAAAGTTAACGGCATTTAAAAACGTTAATAAATAAGCCTGACTTCCCAGTCTTGGCTTGACTACAAATTTGCAGGTTCCATTATTTATTAAGAATTTTACAATTTATAATAAATAATAATAATGGAACAGGAAAATAAAAAAGGAAAAAGCAAGCTAGATACTTATCTAAAGAATCTGAGAGAAGAGCTCATCAAGAAGTTGGGAAATCACCTCGACTCCTTGGTCAGTAGAGGTGTGTTGAATGCATATAAAGTGAAGAGAGATTTTGGAATGGGCGACTCTACCTTTAACAATCTGTGCCAGTGTAATTCTACTGCTTCTCCTGATACGCTAGACAAAATGGCTTTTCTCATAGCATATTATCTAGACCAATATGACAAGGAATTGAAAGCTGAACCTAATGGGAAAAGTAAGCAAGAGAAGATTGATGCTTTGTCTGAAATGACAGATGAGTTCAAACTGCTGTATGGATGTAGAGCTGACATCGCAATCAAAATGGTGAATGAACAATCTGAATTATTAACTAACTAAATTTAAATCCGATGAATCTTAAGAAATTTTCGGGTGAAGACGCTTCACCTTGACACCATCGTGGTGTGCGCCCTTCTCGGGATGAAAATGGGCTTTTTCTCAGTTGTAACATTTAAAATGAAAACGAAATGGAATTTTCAATGTCCCAGTTGCCTGAATTGATAGGACTGGGAGTTCCTGTGTTTATAGGTTGCTCGTTTGTTATGGGCAATGGTGATAATTTGCAAGGTTGTCCTGGCAATCGAGAGATAAGCTTGAAGGAAGAACCTGCTTGGGTAGCTAAGGGCAGACAGGAGGAGCTAAAACTGCCTGATGAACTCAATACGCCGGAAGCTATCGAAATACTCAATAAACTACAAGAACACGATTATCTAGACGATTGTTATCAGCCTAAGAGAATGTCGATCTCTGAAAAAGGTGTGTTGGCTTCTCTCATCTCTGATAAATTGAGCATCAACCAACCTTGGGTTACATTCGGAGAATTGTGGAATATGAACAAGGAAACCTTGCGAAAGGGCAATTCTAAAGGAATGGACCAAAAAAGCATAGAGCGATTCATAGAAAAGATAAAAGATGTAATGGGTTGATATTTAATATATTGCGTATTTCTTGCCTGCCTACCCCGGGGCTACCCCGTGGCACATGGACGGGGCTACCCCGTGGCAGGTAAGTTTCAAAAACTCTTAGTACCTTTGTCCCCGTAATCAGATGCACAGGCGTCTGGTTGCGGGGACTTTGCGTATTGCGGGTTCTCAAACTATAAACATTATATAATATATGAATTGTTACGTATTTGAACATCCACAGTATGGCAAGCTCAGAATGGTGGAGAGAAGAGATGGCGAGCTCTACTATTACTTAGAAGATGTAATGAGAATCTTCTCTAAGAATGGAGCTAAGACATTCGGGATTATCGCTAATTCTGAGGGTGAGGTTGTTACTTTCGGTTTCGTGCTGGTACCGCCTAAGAAGGGGGAGACGTATTTCTTCACCGAGAAAGAGTTGGGAATTGTGAGAAAGAGACAGAAGAACTTTCGTGCAGACAAAACCTTTATTGATGAGCAGCTCTTGCATGACATGCAGGGAGAACTAGACCCAGAGGGACTGTTGGCAAAGAAATGGGTGAACATCTATGTGCCCCGTGTGTTGGCTTCAGAAGCTTTTGTCATTGGGCATGAAGCTAAGGGAGTGCAGGAATGTTGTGAGTATGGGCTCCTTTCGCCAATGGACATTCGCTACACAAAATATGGTCTTTACATTAATACTGAATATTTAGAAATTTAAGCAATTATGAAGAAAGCAACTAGCAAGAAGCTGCTCAATGCAGTAAAGGTGGACGGTGCTGTGATCACCGAGGAGAATGGTAACGTATCAGTGCGCAAGGCGCCATGGAACGAGACGGAGGTAATCAGTGACAAGCCGCAGGTGATCAGGGGCAGGATGATATTCTCGGGTGGCGAGAACGGGCGAGGCGACTGGGTGGACTTCAAGCCTTATGAGCAGGGCAAGCGAGAGAAGCCCTTCACGGAGATTCTCAAGACCAAGCACGGGGTGGTGCGCACTAGCAAGCGAACCGTGCAGGTGAACTATGCCTTCTCCAAGGACATGAGCAAGGCGGAGATTCTGCGCTGCCTCAAGGGTGAGCACCAGGAGATGGTGAAGGCTATCAAGCCCTTCAAGGAAAATGTGGAGTGGGAGGACTATAAGGAGTAATAGATAATGTATAATTAATAATGTATAATTAAGCATGAACCACTTTATTGCAATGAATCCTCAGCGTGGGGGCAATAAGGGCAGCGCTAGCTGCCTGCCCCTGGCTGAATATGACAAGCTGATAGCTCAGCCTTGGCTCCACGATATGGTGGAGCAGATACGTGGGGGCAATGACAAACTGAAGGGGCTGATGCCCTTCCGCTGCGCCCACTACAGCCGATTCCTCAAGAATCATCGCTCGCAGAAGGATGCTGACCCTACGAGTTTCCTCTTCCAGACCACCATCGACATCGACGATAAGGAACTGGTGGGTATCGCCATCGAAATGGCAAGGCAGCTGAATTGCAGCGACTCCATCTGGAATGGAATGCTACTGCATCTGGAATACTCGGCTCGTAAGAAGCTCCACATCGACATCCGAATGCCGATAGGTATGACTATCGAGGAGACGCAGAGAGCGTATTGTGAGGCACTTGGCGTGCCCTGCGATGAGAGTTGCTTCACCCCAGAGAGAATCCTCTTTATCACGGATCAGGACTCGGAGATCTATCGCTCCAAGGACTGGTATGCCGTGCTTCCTGCCGATGAGCTGAAGGCTCGCAGAGAGGCTTATCTGAAGCGTGGTCTCACCATCGACGGTAGAACTGGGAAAGTTAATAGTTTACAGTTAACAGTTAATAGTAATAGTAATGGTAAGAATAATGAAAGTAATCGACTTTCGGGCTCTAACGGCAATCCTGCTGTTTCTCATGGCTCTGCTATTCAGCCTGCCCAACCTGGTAATAGCCATGGTGCTGATGCTGGTAATCTCGGCTCTGCTGGAGGCTATCAGATTCCTGACGGATTACCAACCTCTGGTACCGCCAGCGAGAAGAGCTTAATCGCTTTTGACCTCTTCACGGAGTCAGCTGGACTGAAGAATGTGAATATCGATACTGAGGGCTCTCGCCACTCCTCACTTCTTGCCATTATGAGCGCAGGAGCGAGCAGGGTGATGAGTGAGGAAGAACTGAGAAGAGTGGTGGCAGTGAAGATGCCTAGCTTCGCCCAAGAGCGTGACTGCCAGCAGCTGATCCATGACTTCTATGAGAAATATGGAGACAGTTCGAAGCCATTCTCTAGAGATGTGATCCGCATCAATGCGCAGGCGGAGACTCAGGCTAATCAATTAAGAATTAATAATGAAGAATTAAGAATTCAAGGCGCAAGTGCAGGTAATCAAACAGTTCAAAGTTCAAACCTCAATGTTCAAAGTTCCGAAGATGATTACCCCGCTCCGCCCGAGATGCCGAAGAAGCTGCCTAAGCTCGTGGAGCTCCTCGTGTCTCAGACACCGGATATCTATAAGCCTGCCGTAGCCCATGCCATCTTTCCTCCGCTAGCCACCCACCTCTGCCGCACCTATTTTAATTACATCGACAATGTGGAGCATGAGGCTACGCTAATGTGTTGTCTCTTAGCAGGTACGGGCGCAGGAAAGAACTGCGTGCAGATGCCTATCAACCTGATTATGGAAGACATCAGAAAACGAGACAAAGATAACCTGAAACGAGAGAAGGAATGGAAGGACGAGGTGACAAGAAAAGGTGCTAACAAGGATAAGCGTAAGCGACCTGAAAACCTCGTGATCCAGGAGATAGACGCCGATATGACCAACCCTGCCTTCGTGATGCGTACCGCCGAGGCGCAGGAGCATTTCCTCTATACTGCTCTCAACGAGATAGACCAGTTTGATAACCTAAGGGGCATTGGCAACCAGCAGTTTCGTATCATGTGCCTCGCCTTCGACCCTGGTAATCAATATGGACAAACCCGAGTGGGCACGCAGAGTGTTACGGAGCGAGTAACCATCCGATTTAACTGGAATGCCTCGACTACCATCAACAAGGGTATCCGATATTTCTCCAAGGTATTGACCGATGGTCCTATCTCTAGAATCAACTTCTGTACTATCCCAGAGCGTGAGATAGGAGCCGAGATGCCTGTCTATGGTACATACGATGACACATTCAGAGAGAACTTAAAACCCTATATCGAGCATCTTAACATGGCTTCTGGTACTATCAATTGCCCTGAGGCTTTCGCCTTGGCACAGAAGCTGAAAGAGGAGAATGCCGACTTTGCCCGTATGAGCCAAGACAGGGTTTACGAGAACCTCTCGTTCAGAGCCAATGTCATTGCCTATCTGAAGGCTTGCGTGCTCTATGTGGCGAATGGTTGCCAATGGGAATCCGAGATAGAGGAGTTTGTGCGCTGGAGCGAGCAGTATGACCTGTACTGCAAGATGAGATTCTTCCGAGATGCTATCGTGAAGTCGGAGCAGGAGGGAGTGAAGTCGAGCAAAAGAGGGCCTTCCAATATGCTGCAACTTCTGCCCAATGAGTTCTCTTATCAGCAGGCTGAGCAGTTGAGAAGCGACTTGGGGCTGGATACCAAGGGCACCCGACGGATGATAGCCACCTGGGTGTTCAGAAAGTATATCGTGAAAGTGGAGGCAGGCGAACAAGGCGTTAATGCTGGTAATGACAAAGCTGATAACAGCCATTGCAATTACAATTACAGTAATTACAGTTTTTATCGCAAGCTATGTTTTCTCAAAAAAGAATCTAAATAGAAACAATTATGGAAATCGTACTCAAAAGAATAGCTAAGCAGAATACTTACACCATAGGGCGTATGTATATCCTGAAGGACGAGGAGGTGGAGCGCAAGGTGAACTATACGCTCAATAAGGACCAGAAGCGCAGCTTCTGTCATGTGGTAGAAGTGGGCAAGCTGGACGGGGAGCACTACTTCTGCGATACCCTGGAGCCTACGTGGCGCAACCTGCTGGGCATCACTCTGTTGCCCCAAGAGGAGAATGTGCGCCTGGGGCGAGTGTCGGGGAAGAAGGCGCAGAAGATGAAGGGTAAGACTGCCATACCCGAGGGCACCTATCCGCTGCTCATCACCAAGTCGCCGAGATTCAAGCAGTGGCTGCCCCTGCTGCAGGGCGTTCCTGGCTTTGAGGGCGTCCGCATCCATGCCGGCAACTACCCCGATGATACGCAGGGCTGCATCCTGCCGGGCGAAAACAAACTCCGAGGCATGGTGGTAAACTCCCGCATCTGGCTGCATCGCCTCGTCAATGCCATCACGGCGGCGAGAGACCGAGGCGAGAGCATCTGGATCACCATCGTTTGACACCTCTCACAGCCTGGCTCTCTAACGGATTCTCCGGCCAGAAATGCTTAGGGTAGCGGCGCTTCAGTTCCTTGCGGACTTCGAAATAAGTGCCTTGCCAAAAACTTGCGAGATCCTGAGTGAGCTGAACGGGCTTGAAGCCGGGAGATAACAACTCAAGCAGAAGAGGCTGTTTGCCGGCATCGACAGTCGGCGTTGATGTCATTCCGAAACACTCCTGAAGCCGCACACTCAGAACCGGAGCTTCGGCTCCCTGGCGATAATCGATGCGGATATTGCTGCCAGATGGTACACGGATGTGGGTAGGAGCAAGGCGGTCTATCTCCTGCTGAAGAGCATAGGGAAGGATGTTCCAAAGGATTTCGCACAGGTTGAGTTTCTTCAGTTCTGTAACAGAAGTCTTCATCTTACCACCTTCTTCGAGATAGAAAGGGAGCCACGCTCGGGCTGTTGTCAGGAGATGCTCCGTAGACAGGTCGGGAATCTCCAGTTCCGGATGCCACTCAGCTACTTGCGCCACGCGCTGTTGCAGACTATGAACCGATTCGTTCCAATCGAACATGCTGAGTCCGTCTTTTCTGGCAGCTTCGCAGATAATATTAGAAACAGTCTCTCGGCTGGCATTCTGTATCGGCTTGCTGTCTATGATGAGCGCTCCTATCCTTGTTTCCTGCTGCATCTTTGCTGCCAGCGCTTTGCTGTCCCATGAAATATTCTCGCAGGTTTGTGCCGGCAAGTTCTTCCAGTTGACTGGGGCTGAGAGAAATACCCTTCCTTTCCGTCCCTGCCCAGAATTGGATGATGAGGTTGAAGCGAGGTTGAGTGATGCGATGGCAAGCCATTCGTTTGCAGCCATGCTGTCGCACGGGTCGATGAAAATCGTGTTGCCATTCGACATCTTGAAGTTGCCCGCATGGTCGGTGGCATGGGCGATGCGCTCAGGGTAGGCTAGAGCGATGAGATGGCCCACTTCCTCTGCATCAATTGGCGCGTTGTCTTCTCTGATGTGCAGCATCTTTCTGTATTCCTGTGCAATCTGAGCGATACGGTTCCAACGTCCCAGATTCTTCTTGCTGCGCGCGGAGCGGAGGATAGAAAGGCGGAGCGTCATGTCAGAATCCTCATTTTCACCCATCGGATCTTTCTCTTCAAGTAGAGCTGCAATGTCGCAGGCAAGGGCTTGGCTCGCCGGAGAATCGCTGCTGATCATCATCTTGGCAATGCGCGGATGACAAGGAAGTTGAGCCATTCTGCTGCCTTCTGCGGTGATGCTGCCACTGAGAGCGTGAGCATCATGATCAGGAGTGAGGGCGTTGAGCGACATAAGAAGTTGCTGTGCCAATACGAGGTTGCCCTTGGGAGGAAGGGTGAGCCAAGGCAGCAGTTCCGGTTTGTTTTCGCCGAAAGCTGCAATGTCGAGAACCATCGAACAGAGATCTGCATCCAGTATTTCGGGCAGCCGTTGTTCTGGCATCAGATGTTCCGAGGTCTGTGTCCAAAGCCGGTAACATACGCCTGATGTGATTCTGCCCGCACGCCCCCTTCGTTGCGTAGCCATGTCCTGACTGATGCGAACGGTTTCGAGATGACTCAAGCCTGTACGGGCATCATAAACCTGTTTTCGGCATAGTCCGGAATCCACAACGATTCGTACCCCTTCGATGGTGAGAGAAGTTTCGGCGATAGGAGTGGCCAATACGATTTTTCGTTCGCCCGGTTTGGAAGGAGCGATGGCGAGTCGCTGCTTTTCAGGCGAGAGGTTACCGTAGAGTGGATAGATTTCCGTTGAAGATAAGGCAGAACGAAGCAGTTCTTCGCATTTCATGATTTCTCCCTGTCCCGGCAGAAAGGCAAGAATGTCGCCTTCCTGATTTCTGAAAGCCTGACAGATGGTGGCTGCCATTTCCTGCGCTACCTGATATCTGTCTATGTCGTGGTCTGCATAAATGGTTTCTATCGGAAACATTCTGCCTTTACTCTCGATAAGCGGAGCCTGAAGTGCCTGGCAGATGATAGAAGCATCGATTGTTGCTGACATGATAATGAGCTTCAGGTCGGGGCGGATGATTTCCTGTGTCTGCCGGGCCAGTGCTAACGCCAGGTCGGAGTTGATGCTGCGCTCATGAAACTCATCAAAGATGAGGCACGAAACGCCTTCGAGTGTAGCATCATTGACCAGCATTCGGGTGAGAATGCCCTCGGTAAGGACTTCGATGCGTGTTTCATCTGAAACCTTGCTTTCGAATCTTACCCGATAGCCGATGGTTTTTCCCACGGGTTCTCCCAGAATCTGTGCCATCCGTTCGGCAATCTGGCGCGCTGCCAGACGACGCGGTTCGAGCATCAGGATCCTCCCCTGACTTTTAAGATGATCATGGATGAAACCTTCCAGTGCCTGATCACTCATGCCCCGCAGAATGGTGAGCGGGAGGAGGGTAGATTTACCGGCTCCAGGAGGAGCTGTAATAACAAGGTTAGCCGACTCCATCAATGCTTCATTGACAGAGTCGGCTATCTGGTAAGCTGGCAGATGACCAGCCTGCTGTTCTATTCTATCTAAGTTCATTTCTTCTTATTTCACAAACTTCAGATTTCTTTTATTTCACAAATTTCAGAATCTCTTTACTCTTTCTGCCCTTTTTGGCAGGAATCGGCATGAAGCCTTCTGTGAGTCCTGTTTTATCTGTCATGGTCTGGAAAACGGAGGCGGCATAGGAAGAGAGTTTCTTCTCTGCCAGTTCTTGCTTGATAGCATCCTCATCATAATCATCAGCATAGAGCAGAGTGTGTAAATCGTCAAGATATTTTTGCGGAATATTCTGATGCGGCATGCGGCTTTTTATCTGCATGATCTGTGCGATGATAGCCTGCTTGGTCTGGGCAGCTATGGCTTCTGCCTTTTGCTGCTCGAAGACTGCCAGCGTCTCCTCATCCGTCTCCTGCCAGTTTTGCATCATGGCTTCAGTGTTGGTAAGATGACTGTAGCCTGCATAGCGAATCAGGGCGATGCGCTTGTTCCAACCTTTCTTTTCCAGATAGTTTTTCTCCATAGGGGTAGTAGCTACTATGAGGTTGGCTTTGGCGTACATGGCTTTCTGATACATAGACTGTTGCAGTGAACGTTTCAAGTAAGGGTTCTTGCAGTTTCTCTCAGAAATATCACCTAGTGGACAAACGATGTAGGGAATGTCCATCTGCTTTGCTTTCTTGGCTATCTGGGCTCCCTGCCATGTCCATGCTCCTATAATCAACACAATGTCGGCATCAACCAGGTTGTTGGTGATGTCGAGCTGCTTATTCAAGGCTTCGATGTATGGAAGATACATCTTCAGCAACTTCTTATGGTTGGAAATGAACAAATATACTTTCATCGTTCTGTCGGTTATTTTTAACTGTTATTATTCTGATAGACTGTTACTTCCTTTTTACCCTGTTTAGAGTTTATGAGAAGTGAAATCGTTTTTGTCAGCCCGCCAATAGCGCAATTTGGTAGCCAGATTTCTCCAGATAATTCCATATTCGAAGAATGGCAGTTTGAACATCGCTATTCCGTCATCAAAGTGTCTGATGGCCTTGTTGGCTATCAGCATTCTTACGATGAACAGCAGAAGGAAACTGAAACCTGCGCATCCTGTAAGAATCCAATTCTTCATAAGGATAGAATAGGCTGCAACGGCCAGCGTTGCTATCAGGCTGAGATGTGGCATGAGATGGTCGAAGAACATGAGGGTTCGCATGGAACCGGCTCTTTCCAGACTCTTGCGTGAAGCCTGCAGATAGAGGTGGGCATTGTGCCAGCTCTTGTTCGATGGTGCTTCGCGGATGAGCCATGCATCGCAATCCAGTTCTGTAGCAGTATCGCCGCAAAGTGCATACTTGTTGACGAGAAAATCGTATTCGCCGCGAACATATTCCAGGTTGCCCTGATAGCCCTGTTCCTTCATGAAGTCGCTCTTGCGGAACGCTACGTTTGGCATGTGGCTGCGATAACCATAGGTCTGCTGGGCACGGCGCAAAACATAGTAAGCCTTGCGGATGCTGTCGAAACGGCGTATGCTCTTGGTTTCCTCATCAAGGGCTACATATCCCAATACCAGATGGTTAGGGTCCTGACATTGACGGACCATGGTTTGCAGCCACTTGTCGTTGCTTGGGCGACAATTAGGCTCTGTCAGAATAATCCATTCATGTTTGGCTGCCTTCACACCCAGTGTAATCTGCAATTTCTTGCGACTCATGTAGCGTGAACTCTCAGGAATGTAAGTATAATACAGATGAGGGTTCTCGGCTGCTGTTCGCTTCAGAAAATCCTGTGTCTCGCCATCTGTACTCTGGCAGACTACGATTACCTGATAGTCGGCAGCATACTGCTGACGCAGGAACATAGGGAGATTCCTCTCCAATTCAGCAAGATTATCGTGTGCGGTAATGAGTATGCTGACAGGAGGTTGATTCTCTGCCGTTTCTGTCTTTTGAAAGCGCAACGAGCGCAGAAATGGATTTATCAGCGATCCGAGAACCGCCAATAAAACCACCACTGCGCCTGCTATTATAGTAGTTGTACTAATGATCATCATATTCTTTTTCTCGTAATATAGAAAGCTAGAGAAAGGAGAATCCTATAAACTCTTAACTTTTAAACTTTCAACTATATTAAAAGTCTTCTGTAATATACCCCTTTGGCAACTGGCGACAGTTATACTGGCTCGCCATAATCTCACCATAGGCTCCGGCTGAGCGGAGGGCGATGAGGTCGCCGCGATGGGCTTTATTGATGTCGACAGCCTTGCCGAAGACATCGCTTGATTCGCAGATTGGACCTACAACGTCGTAAGTTTCTACAGGTTCATCGCTTGAGATGTTCTCAATCTTATGGTAAGCCTGATAGAGGGCTGGACGGATGAGGTCGGTCATTCCTGCATCCACAATGGCAAACTGCTTGGCTGTGCCCTGCTTGATGTAGAGTGTCTTGGTGATGAGAGAACCCATCTGACCCACTACGGCGCGGCCCAACTCAAAGTGAAGCTTCTGACCATCGCGCAACTTCAGTTTCTTAGCGTATGTATCAAAATAATCCTTGAAGTCTGGGATAGGCACACGGTTTGGATGGTTGTAATCGATACCCAATCCACCGCCTA
>CAVBFV010000058.1:0-13631 GCA_963594575.1 Lachnospiraceae bacterium
GGACATTCAACGTCTATGAACGGAGATTTTATCTAAGTATAAATGTTTCTTTTCTCAGTTGAAAGAACTGTTTTAGTAGGTTAAAATCCTTGTTTTACCCCTCTTCTTGCTCTCATTCACCCGTTTTGTGAGGGTGTGTCATAAGCTTCTTAGGATATAGATAAGGCACGGATTACACGGATTTTCGCAGATTTCTTTTGATTTTCTTTGGCGGTTTCAATAAAAAAGCGTAACTTTGCGGCAATAAACTATAAAATGAATAATGACTATGATGGGAATATTACAAGTTGCCTCTTATATATACAAGCGCTATATGGATGATTTTGGCGTTCGTATTGATGAAATGAAGTTGCATAAGCTACTTTATTTCACGCAGCGTGAGTGCTTGATTCAAAAGGGAGAACCCATGTTTGATGCACAATTTGAGGCTTGGAAATATGGTCCTGTCATGGTTCAGATTCGCCAGCATTATAAAAATGATTCTCTCCCAGAATTGATGGATAAAGAGCAGGTTGTACAATATGAACCAGTGTTTGATATGGTGTTTAAAACTTATGCTCCACAGAAGTCTTGGAGTTTGAGTACTTTAACGCATGGAGAGTTTTCTTGGAAACACGCAAGAGAAGGCTATGATGAACAGAATTCATCTGAGGTAGAGATGAAAACAGAAGACATTATGGTTGATGCCAACAGGGTTCGTGAAAGACGAGCAGTTTTACGTCAATTAAATCTTTATACTGCATAAACCATGAGAATAACTGAGGAAGAAATTGCGGAATTAGAAAAGAAGCGAATGAAGTTCTATGAGAACTTTAATCATGATGAAGATGCTGTCTAATCTTTTCTGACTGCATCAGGTCATAAAGAACTGGGGCAAAATCATATTGTTTTTTAAACCAGATCACTGCTGTCCCGTTTAGAAATCATCGGGTTAAATAGGCTAGGATACCATATGAGTGCAAAGGTACAAAATCAAATCGAACACACAACTTCTAGAGCATAAGTTATTGGATATTAATAACTTATATAATAATCGTCCAGACTAAACGGGACACTAGTGCAGATTTGAGTGAAGCTAAGAATCAAGAAATCCACAGCTGGCTTGAGTGCCTGCTGTGGATTTCTCTGGTTTTATCCTGAACTATATTAAAGTGTAAGATTCTGACTCCTTACGGAACGTATATCAGGCGGATTGGCATCGCCTTGTAACGGCCTGTGCTACTGCCATCATATCCCTGAACGAAACGGGTATTTGTGATAGTCTTTATCTTATTATATATATCTAGGTAGAGATACCAGAAACCATATTCGTTACTACTTGAACTGAAGCCTTGATAGCCCGACAACAAAGACTGGCTCCATAGATTTGCGTGATATTCATCCTTGAAGCTGTTGCTCTCGTAATATCCGCTGATTGGGATATAGATGTAATCCTTCTGCGAAGACACTGTCGGGATGCGAAGACAATTATATAGTTCACCCGTAGATGTACTCAACGGCTTTACTTCGATTTTATTTGCAATTGCCTCTAGCTCGTTGCCCTTTGGTACTCTAAAATTGCCGATTACATACTTGTTGATATAGTCGTTACTGCTTTTACCATTTGATATCTTGAAATATCCACCTATAGAACCTTTATCATTGGCAATATTGGCAGAACCTGGCGAATAGAAATCGCTGTTGGATGCGCCTAGATTACGGTCTAACATGTAGTATGTCTTATTAGGCGTAGTAGTTTTACCATCTTCTGATGGTTCATCTACCAGAATCTTCACTACTCCGTAGTAGTACCAACCTTTTTTTGTTTCACCCAACTGTTCGTCTCCCAGATTTTTAATTTCTCCAAATACACCAGCATGATAGATCGGGTATTTGATGGTAAACGGATGAGCAGCATCTTCAGTATTCTTGATGACAAAACCTTCTTCGTCTATCCACAAAACGAAGTTATTGGTGCTGTTGTTCAATGTAACTTTATAATAGTTGTTGCCATTGTAAGTTTCGTCTGAATAACTGATGTTAGCAGAATTCTTTTCAACATTGTCACCCGGTTTCTTTGGAATCAGATAATAGATCTTATTATCTCCTACGCTGAAGTGCAAGCCCTGGTTTCTGGTCTGTTCCTGATCTTCGACCTTATTCTCGCTAGGTTTAACACCATGCATTTCATCAAGCCAAGCAAAGTAATTATCATGAATAGTACCATCGTAATTCATGACAACCTTTCGATCATTAGCACGTTTAAAGTCGTAACCTTCCTGATGAATCGTGATGGTTCTTTTCAAGTCACCGGAAGTGATGGTAATCGTACCTTCCCGAGGCTCCTCCGATTTGTTGTTTGCAGTCAATGTGAGGTTGAGAACAAACATGGTTCCTGATGGTGCCGATTCGTTAGGACTTGTTGTGGTTGACTGGCTACCTGGTGACCAGCTAGTTATCCACGATTGTGCATCTTTGCTAATTTCAACCTTATAGAGATTATTATCTGTTGTATTCTCAGGTTTAAGATTTGTAAACAAAGTGATAGGAACTATGATAGGATCTGTTCCATTTGTAGCTGCAACAGTCTGTGTACCACAAACCCCCAGTTCGTAGTCTTTGCAGGCAATCATATCTACAATCTCCGGGTTATCATCTACCACGGTTACCTCCAAACGATTTTCTGGCTCAGCCTTTAATGCTTCTTCTTCAGTAGCGTAGCCTGCATCGTTTACAGAAATAACGTTCACGATATAGTTGTGGTTACGTACCAATGCATATTGTGCAGTTTTGGCATCATCAGTATAGAGGGCTACTTTATAGAAGCCTTCTGTATCTGTACCCTTATCCTTATATTTAGCCTTGATAATGATGTCAGCCTTGCCTGCAGAAGTTTCATTTACTGCAACTACAGCAGCAGAACCGCCAGCAATATATTTGCTATTCAACTCTGTAGATGTTGCCAAGTTATCATTAGTAGATTCTACGTAGCCAGCTGGCGCAATAGAGCCTTTGCTAGCAGAATGCCATACATGAAGGTCTGTGATTTCGAAATTGCTAACGCTTGTTTTTACTGTAACTTTAGCACATTGACGGGTAAGTGAAATCTTGCTGTCGTTCATCAGGTCGCTAAGTGTTTTTGCACCCCAACAGATTGGCTTTGATAAATCAGGAGTGATATCATCCATCGCGTCAAGATTTGCAGCCTGTGCATCTGTCAAGCTAGGAACGTTGGCAACCAAATGTACCGTTTCTGTACCTTTAGGAAGGTTTGTTTTGATTTTTCTATATCCGTCAATATCGGCTGCGGCAGCCGTATAAGCGGAAGTACAATCCTGCTTTTTCAGAAAAGTACCCGTTGCATCATAGCATACAAGCCACAGAGAAGTAATGCTCTCTGTAGTTTCGCCTCCTGCTCGGGTAGAGATTTCCTGAGGAGTGAAATTAGGCAATTGTATGCTCAGCGTAACTCCCTCGGTAGGGAGTTCGTCCCCACCGAGAGTAATTGCCTCTAAAGAGTCCTTACATGATGCAAGGCTTAAGAGCAATCCTATCCATATCATTAAAGTCTTTATTCTTGTCATCATTATATTTTCTATCTTTACTATTTAGAAACTCCTAACGGTTTGCCTTCATGCCAGCTACCATCGTAATAACCGAATATCTGGTATCCTTTTTTTGCATCGTATGTGCACTTGTAGCTGTCACCATCAAAGAGCATGTGGTAGTTATTTTCACCAATGCTAACCTCTATTGCTTTTTCATATTCGCCCTTAGGAGCTTTGAATTGGAGAACTGTACGTTTCCAGCCATTTCCAACATCTTCGCTTTTTTCCTTGAATTGATCTGGGTTACACTCCAAAGTATATTTATTTAGATTACTGTCCTTCTTACCAAAATCGATGTACCATCGTGTAATATCATCTTTAGTATATATTACATAATCCACGTTTATAATGGTTGGTTTGTCATCATATACTCGATAATATGGTATACAGGTTGGGTCATAGAGATACCATCCTTCACGATCTTCATAATTGAACAATGGAATACCTGGATCCATATGATGTGGAAAACGGTGCGGAGTACGTCCACCATCATCTCCAAAAGCATTATTGCCATTGCCAAATATTACTAGAGTTTGTCCCGGTTTGATTTCCTTCTCTCCTTGCGCATTATTGAAGGTCAAACTACTTTTTTTATTTTTTTCTATATCTTTGTAATACCATCCTGCATTGTTAATGTCACCTGTCAATTTATCTCCAGGGAACTTCTCCGTAAAAACCCAGGTTGGCATATCAGGAGATGAGTTTGTATTCTCGCCTATCTGAGTATAGGCATAGAGATAGTGCTTATCTGAATGAATTTCTTTATCTCCAGCCCAGTTATTATTTGTCCAAAACCAACCATCGTCCCAGTTGTTATTCTTCTTATCATTATAGCCTCCTTCCGGAATTGTATATTCTGGTAATTGAACTTTGTTAACAACAACAAGATTTTCATATGTATCTTTAGCTCCATTCCAACTATACACATCATTGATAGCTCGCATGTAGATACGATAAGGGCCGAACTCCGGTTTTACTGTAACCGTAACTTCTTGTGAAGCAATCTTGTCGCCAGAAATCGGATTCAGCGGCGAAAGGGTGAAGTTATAAACGGTAGTCGTCACAGGATTTACGGTTTCCTTTACCTTCATCAGATATTTTCCGTCTGCATCAGGAGTATTATCATAATTTATCTCCAGACGAGAAGGTGCACTACCAACTTGTGCTGTAGAACCGGAAGCTTTTTCTGTTAGCGTACCATTGATGTTCTGATATGCCTTCAAGCCACCCAGGTTGGTTTCTACCACAAAGTGTTTCTCTAGAACCTGCTTGTCGTCAGGATCCTTACCCCAATAGATAACTACGTTCTTTGGGCTCACCTTAAAATAAGGAGTAACATCATAGTGTACTTTAATATACTTCTTGATGTTGTTTGCCTGTAAGTACACTCTAGCATTTCCTTCTCTCTTTCCTGTTGTCTTATCCTTTTCGAACTGATCTATTGGTATGTTTGGGTTGATACCAAAGATAATGTTGTTGCCATCTCTTTTTGTTACGACGATAATATCTTTATTTGTTCCATCAACAGTCTTGCTGTCAATACAGCCAAACGTTACATCAGTTTCGCTTGAATTATAAGAGATAGTATCACTCTTTGTAGAAGAGACTTCAGCCTTGGCCTTGTTAACCCATAAAGTAGTATGGTAGAAATCGGCATTGATTTCTACTGGCTTCCAGTCGTCCACTTTCACATCGCAGTCAAGATCCATATCGCCATAGCTCTTCAGCTTACCTGTAATTTCATAATAGGTTCCGCGAGGGAATGTAGGCAGAGCATCTGATGTGTTCTGCTTATGTCCCAACTTAATGGTATATTGATTCTTGTTGCTGTTGTTAACTATACCGTTAACCTTCAATTCCGCCTGTTCCTCTACCTTAGAGATATAACGCTCTGGCAGATAGTAGGTACCTTGAAAAAGCCACTGTTTATCGTTCGTAGGCTTCGGTGTACCCTTGTCCTTATAAGCATCAGTGATTTGCACAACATCTTCGTTAGCAACATCTTTGTTATCTTCATTTATGGTATATTCTCCATTCTGATAATAGCGTCCAGTGCTAGCTTCGCCAGTAGAAGATCTACTGTAAATGGTGTTATCCATACCTGTAGCATATTCCTGAGAAACTTCTGACTGGGTAAAGTTACCATTCCACAACAGAGTGGTAGATGGAGAAAGCTGTTTTGCAACAATATCTGTTATGCTATAGCTCTTGCCATAAAGATTATCGCTCGCAGTTGGGTTCATAATGAGATTCAGCTTAACCTTTACGCATGTAAACTTCAGGTTAGCTGCCACCTCGGTATATTTCTTACCACCTTTTTCTATTTTTGTATTTATGATATTACCGTTTACATCCTTTGGCTCATAAATCATTGGGATGTTTGTAGAAACAGGGATTCCCGGTTCTGTTCCAACTTCATAGTTCAGTACTATTTTTTTGAGATCATCTTCTGTTTTGATAGTCTGACCACTACCACTCAACACCTTGTTCATATTGGCAACCACATAAATATGGTATGTGCCCGGTTCGATATTGAGCTGATAGTTAGCTACATTCGGCTCTACCATCATCGTAGCCAATGGAGCAGGGAGCGTCTCTACCAGGAGCTTGCCTTCATTTCCTGTAGGTGTAGGGAAAGCATAGAGGGTAAGGTCGTTGATCTGGCATTCATCTACCGTAGCATTATAGGTAGGAAGGCCGGAAGCATCGTCGGCACGGGTGCCGCGAGTGCTGAGCACGGTTGGCACGAGTACATGCAAGTTGCTTTCTGACGAAATGGGAGCGCGCTCGCCTCCAAGTTCGTCAGAGCAACTTACTGTAACCAACAATATAAACCAACTAACTAAACTTAAAATGAAATCTCGTATTTTCATTGTTCCTAATTTTTAAAGTCAAATACTCTTATGAGCTAAATGCCCGGAAAGGGCTCTGACACCTGAATCGGTTAGAAATCGACACGCTGGATGCGCTTGCTCCAATCCAGAATGGAAATTCTGAGCTGCACATATTTCCACTGGTTGCCCTGGAGGAAGAAGTCGAGCTTGTAGTCGTACTCACGGTCCAGGAATTCCTGTTCTGAATAATGCAGAGCTTCGAAAGCGCCACGGCATTGAGCCAGATATTCAGCTAGATCGATGCGTGCCACCTCTTCGCCAGTAGTCTTGTTCGTGATACTGAGGATGGCGTTCTTGTCGCTTTCTTTTGCCGGATGCCAGATGAGTCGGGAGAACATGAGGGCGGCATGAGCGGTGCGCTCCTTTACATTGCCCTCGGTATCCTTAAGCTCGGTGGTCCAGGTGTAGTATGGGGTATATGTCAACTCCTCGTCGGGGAGGAGAGAGTTGTCGTAATTGATATCGCCGTTGGCATTGGTTATCTGATAACTGAAGTCATCGGCATGGATGTTGGCAGGCTCGTCGGTCTGATGCAGGCTGATGGTGAGCTGCTTGGTATCACGAACCAGACCGATGGTATGGCGTGTAACCTGCAGGTCTTTCACTTCAACCAGTTCGTTGCTGAGTCCCTGCCAGAGTGTATCGAGCGGTTGGCTCTGGTTGTTCACCTTGCCCTGTTCGCGGTCGAGACGGGCATGGAGGGCGGTGATGTTGTCGCCCTGCTGTGGCAGAGCTATCTGGAATTTGGCACCTGGCTGAGCGAGTGCATCTTCGTATTTCTTTTGGAAGGCGAAGGTTGCGAATCGGTATTTGCCCGGTTCCAGATTGATTCGCATGGCATAGTTTGGGTCCTTAAGCGGCTGTGATGTCGCATCGTTATAGGCATCATGGCGAGCAATGAAGTTGCCCTGCTCGTCGTATACGAATACGCTGAGGCCGCCCACATGATCTTTGAACATGTCGGCACGCTGCACGTTGTAGTCGTACTTAAACTGCAAGTCAACACCCATGTCACAAGGAGGCAGGTCGTCGTGCATCAAGTCGTTGCAGCTTGCTAGCAGGCTGCCGGCCATGATGAAGCCCCATCCCATGCATATATTCTTGATCCAACTGTTAAACTTCTTGTTTGCCATGATGCTTATCTGTTTTATGAAAAAGTAAAAGTGTATAAATTGATACTATTCTTCCAAGATAGCCAGCCGCTCCTTAGCGCTAGAGCGGCTGAGCTATATATAATATAATGTGTAATGGATTACAAATCGACGCTCTGAGAACGCTTAGCCCAAGAAAGGATCTTTACGCTGACGCTGAGATACTTCTCATTCTCATCATCTGGCAGAGTTGGGTCTACTGGAGGCACACCAGGGTAACCAGGACCATAGACGTTGTCAACTGACAATTCATACCAGTTGTTACGGAGCATACCATAACGGCCAAGATACTGTTTGTTGTTGTCTCCATAGTTTTCACCTGATTTCCATTCGGTTAATGCATCACCAAAGTGCTTGACACGAGCGATATAATATGTAGCACCCTCAAGATAGGTATTGATACCAACCATCGCTTCTTTACGACCAGCTTTCAAGCCGAGTTTATCATTGATGGCGGCAACGATATCTTTACCCGTTGTACCGCCATAATCTTTATCGGCAACAAGAGTTACACCATCAGCATCCTTGATATCTTCCAAAGTAATCACATGTGAGCCTTCCTCCGTCGTGAGTCTTGTATAGTCAACTGTACAACCTGTGAGAACTGAAGTTGCTGCTGCATTTACAGCAGCCTCCAAGTCTGCTTTTTTCAGGATAGTTTTCATATTACCGATGGTGTAGAATGTTCCACCTTTATCTGCAAGGCTATTGCCTTTATCATCCTTAGGAGTATATGTTGCCTTAAAGATAACACGGGTTGTCTGACCCTGATACATGTTAGCCAAGTTAAAGGTGTTCTCTAAGCAATATACCGGATTGGTGCTGGTGGCGTTGATGAAGTCTTTATTAATCTCACCTGTAGCAGTGATAAAATTGAATTCTTCTTTTCTTTTGGTATCATTAACATCATCTGCAGTATTGAGTTCAGCCATTTTGTAGTTAGGATCCTTACCCCAATAAACTCGATTGTTAATACCTGTGAAACGAGCTGTAGTCCAAATATCAGAGAACTCTGTGCTCAAGCCATCAATATTATGAACAGCGAATGTCTTCTTGTTTGTGATATCCAAAGCCCACTTGCTAAATGTTACTTTACTCTGTGTTTCAGTTGATGTTGCTTTGTCCTTAACAGTTTTTGTTCCAGGGTCAGCAACAGTCATCTTTGCTACTCCACGCTCTACATAAACATCTGCAGCAGCCGTTCCATTCTCAGCCTCTTTCTGTGTAGGATAAATATTATTTTCTTTAATTGTAACCAAAGTTGTTACTTTGCCAGATTCACACAATGGAGCATTAGCCATATAGAAGTTGTCTTTTGCAGCCAAGTCAGTTAAAGTAGGACTCTGATCCTTGTTATTCCACTCATTATAGCTATCTCCTACAGAAGGCAAAGTTATCTTTGCAGTCTTGTTGTTAAGCAAAACCAAAACAGCATATGTATTCTTGGTATCCACATTGGTAAGCTTTGCTACCAACTTTTTAGATTTTGTGACACCTTCTTCTGCATCTTCCCAAGCACCCGTAACAGGTAAATTTACGCTCTCAACAAACTTGTAAGAACCTTCATCTGCACCATACTTCTGGAAGATAAGGGCAGTTGCGTCAGAAACTTTATACTCATCTTCTGTGCCTGGGTCCACTACAGCACCACCAGCATCTGCTGCACGAGTTCCACTTACCGAAGGCAAGTTGATGGTGAAAGTTGCATAACCAACACCTGCTTCATTAGTACCAGTACCTGGACCTGCGGTTCCCAGGTCCTCATTGCTTGAACAGCTTGCCGTCATAGCTGCGATGACAGCCAAGCCAAAGAAATGTTTAATCTTCATAATTTTTGAAAGTTAAGCTTGTATATAATCGTTATTCTCTAATTTTCTGTTATTCCAGTTCCTTTATCTGCTTGAAGACATCTCTTACTCGCTCAGCCTCTTTCGAGTTGCCTGCCTTGGCAAGATGCTTTTCGGCAGAAGTAAGATCGCCTTTCTGCAAATCGGTGCAGGCGGCATTGAGATTCGCAGCCTCATCATCTGGGAAGAGGCGGACGGCGATGTCGAATACCTCGTTAAACTCTGGCGAACCTGGCTCGTAAGTCTGTGCCACCAGGAACATCTCCTGCAGAGAAAGCTGCTGAGGCTTGGTCTTCAATATCTCCTTGGCTTCTTCGATGCTGAACGGACGAACCGTGTAGGTTACCGTATAATCGCTATGACGCAGACGAGGATAGATATTATCCAGGATGTAGCGGTAACTAGCCGGATGAAGTTTTCTGATCTTCAGGTCCTTATCATCAGGAGCCAGCGAAGAGTTGGCTATCTCGAGTATCGCTTCCTTATCAGCCAGATGACTAGCCTGGATCTTCTTCTTGAATCCTTCCCAGTCTTCAGGTGTAGCCTGATAGGTAAAGAGCTTGCTGTTTAAGGTGTAGAGGCTGCATACATAGTTGCGGAGGGCAGCTGCACGCTCGTTGGCAAGGCGCTTGTTGTTGGCATACGAACCATCAGGTGAAGCAAAACCGTGGATATCAATATCGGTGATTTCAACGTTCTTATCGTTCTTCACCAGGTCGATGGTGGAAGTAATCTTCTTCAGTTCTGTAGCATTCTCACGGAAGTTGGCAAGAATATTACTCTTGTTGACCACAAAGCTGAGATAAGCTTCACCCTTTTCGGCTCTCACCTTCTTGGCTTCCGCCTTCGGCTGCACGAAGAAATCCTTTGTAATCTTCGGTGTACGGTCGATATCAGCGATAGGTGTATTGTCTTGTTCTATCAGGTTGCCGCATCCGCAGAGATCTTCTTTCACCGAGAGTTTGAACTTCTTCATCCATTTCTGATAAGGAACAGACTGGGTGAAGTAAACCTGCTGACTGGTTTTGTTCTTGCGGGTAACAACCTGTGCCTCCGGATTCTTCTTGCTGTCAGCAAGTCGGCGGTATCTTACAGCCTGGTTCCTACCCTGAATGATGACAGGGTTGAGAGCGATGGAATCAGCTCCCACCATTACCGGTGTGAAAACAAGCTGCTGCTCTGATTTCATCTTCAAATCGTTCAGATTCATACGGAAGGCAACATCCATCTGGTTGCCGTTCTTGCGTGCCAAGACGCTGTCTACCAGAATCTTGCCCCCTGCCAGTTGCTGAGCCTGAGCAGGCATGATGCCCTGAGAAAAGAGCATGCAGAGGGGCGAAATGACCGCATAAAGCTTCATTTTATCCATATTATGATTTCCCTAAATATTTTTGAATTCTTTCTAGTTATTACGTGTTTATATTGTCAGTTAAAACAACAATTTAAGTTACATTCTTAGAACACGTATATGAGAGATAGTGCGGCTTTTGTAGGGCCCACATAGTTGCGGTGGTCTTTGTCGAGACATTTTTCGCATCGTCCGTAAAGCTTGTAAGGACTGTAAGCATATCCCAAACCGATAGACCCTTCGAAATTGAGGTGCTTATTGAGTAACCACTGATAGCCGTAGGTGAGGCCTCCACCTACATACCAGCCTTCATAGTGCCTGCCCTCCAGAGTTTTCGGCAGGATGCCGAAAGGCATGTCAATGTTTTTAATGTTGTATTCACCGCCTAAGGCATGGATACCGAAGAAATGGCCTCCAAACTTCTGGCAGGTGTACCATCTGTATTCCGGCATTATATTCCAGAATCTCATCTTCTTGTCGCCCGAGAACTTCCAGGGGTTCAGGGTTCCGAAGAGTTGGAAGGTTGTTTTCTTGCCCGTGCCGATTTCGATGCCGGCGTTGGCAGATGTAGAAGCCCATCCCAGTAAGTTGGTCTTCAGAGCGACCTCCTGCGCTCGCGTCGTTGCCGTTGAAAGGATTAGCAGCAGCAACATAGCTGATTTTATGAATGTTTGCTTCATCATATCTTTACTTTTATATTGGTTTCGTTTATATTAAACTTTGCCTTCTTTTGCTTGTTGGTATCTGTTTTCGGTTGCAAATATAAGAGGAATTTCTATAGTAAACAAGAAAATATTTCAAAAAGGTTCTATTTATTTGTGCAAACGTTTGCACGTTTATGCAATCTGTTTGCGCGCACACATCATAAAACACATGATTATAAGTGTAATTTGCACAAATATGCGTAAGGGCAATAGGTTTAATCATTTTAGTCTTTCATTTACTTTGCGTTTTCATCCGTTTAATTTAATACATCTAATTATTCTTAAAAAAACTTGATAACCCATCTTATAATAAAGTAAATTATGTATTTTTGCATATCATAATTAAGATTAAAGCTATGACAAAGAATACAATGGCAAACAAACTTCCAAGGAAGTTGATTCAAAAGATGGAAATCGTGGGTGAGCAGATTAAGCTTGCCAGATTACGGCGCAACCTGAGCATGGCGCAAGTTGCAGAAAGGGCAACATGCTCGGAAGTTACACTTTGCAAGGTAGAGAAGGGATTACCAACGGTTTCCATCGGAATTTACCTTCGTGTACTCTATGCTCTTCAGCTGGATGATGACATCTTGCTCCTGGCAAAGGATGACAAACTCGGAAGGGCATTGCAGGATATAGGACTGAAAAATCGTCAACGAGCATCTAAAAAGGAGTAGGAATGGAACGACTGTTTGTTTTCGCTGATTTTAACTGGCTCGGCAAGGCGGAGCTGGTAGGGGAGTTGTGCTATGAAAAATTGCGCGGCTCTGACAGTTATGCATTTAAGTTTGATGAGAATTGGCTTAAGGTTCATGCCGGAATCAAGCTTTCAGAGGACATCAACAATTACCCAGGCATGCAATATACCCAGCCAGGAAGTGATATTTTCGGATGTTTTTCTGATGCTTTGCCAGATAGGTGGGGACGTACCTTGCTCAAAAGAAGAGAACAGATACAGGCCGCTGAAGAAAAAAGAGCCGTCAGAACACTTTCTTCGTTCGATTACCTCATAGGTATCGATGACTTCTCCAGAATGGGTGGATTTAGGTTTAAGAAGGAAATGGAAGGTGATTATATCAATGTGTCTCCATCTCTCAAGATACCCCCATTAACAGAGATTAGAGAATTGGTTCATGCCAGTCAAGAAGTAGAGAGATCTGAAGAGAATGATGTTTTGCCTGAAAAAAAATGGATAGCGCAGCTCATCCAACCTGGTACTTCATTGGGTGGCGCAAGACCTAAAGCAGGCGTATTGGATGAAAAAGGTAATCTATGCATCGCAAAGTTTCCTTCCCGAAAAGATGACTATGACGCAGGACTTTGGGAGCACTTTTCTCACCTGCTAGCTCAAAAGGCTGGTATCCTGGTAGCTCAAACCAGGGTGTTGGGAGGATTGGGTAAATATCACACACTCCTGTCTAAACGCTTTGACCGAACTGCAGAAGCTAAGAGAATCCATTTTGCGTCATCCATGTCTCTGCTAGGATTGAAGGATGGAGATAATGCACAAGGTGGTTATGGTTATCTCGATATTGTCGATTTCATACTCCAAGGTTGCTGCGACGTAGAGAAAAATCTTCTGGAACTCTACCGAAGGGTTGTTTTCAACATCTGCATTGGAAATTCTGATGACCACTTCAGAAACCATGGCTTTCTACTCACACCAAAGGGCTGGACTCTATCACCAGCCTATGATATGAATCCTACCCTCAATGAATATCAGAGTCTTCTGATCAATGAATCTTCAAACAAGGCAGACATCAATATTCTGCTTGATTCATCTGAAAGCTACATGATTAAGAGGGAGGAAGCTAAAATCATCATCCAAGAGGTTCAAGCAGCAGTTAGTCAATGGGAAAGTTTAGCTACTCTGCTTCAAATCCCAGCTAGAGAGATGGCTATGTTTAAGGAAAGGTTTAAGCTTAACCTATAATATAATGAAGCATCAAACCTATTTACTTCATTATATTATGGGTTATTCTGCAATCTCTATCATGTCGATGATGGTATAGATTGGCAAGATATCCAATGCAAGTTGGGTGTTAAAATGGTAAGAAAGGAGATTATTTATGTCACAAAAGAAGATATTCAGATGCCAGG
>CAVBFV010000059.1:0-13619 GCA_963594575.1 Lachnospiraceae bacterium
CTTACGCTTTATAAGGTCGTGGACGCAATATTGCTATTCGTTGGCAAAGATACGACTTTTCCTCGTAACTTCCAAGGTTTTAGGGAAAAAATACTTGAAAAGGGGGAGGAGAACGAAAAAAAAATAGGCGGCTCCCGGAATGGAGAGCCGCCTATTGAATATGAGATAAAAAAGAGTTATTTACTTGATTTCACCTGTGCCTGCAGTGAAGTTAAGAGTAACCTTTTGACCAGCCTTTACATTTACACGATTCTGGTCGTCACCACGGCCACGATATTCAATCTTGCCATCGAATACCATAAACTCAGACTGCCACCAATCGAAGCCATCAACGCTTACACACATACGAAGCTCTGCATCAGCAGCGAAAGCAGGAGACTCGAATACTCCGTCTTCGGTAGTAGGAATGGTGAACTTGTGAGAATCTGCAATGTTCCATTCGCCAGCAGCATCACCCATGAGATATACATTTGGCTGAAGCACTGTTAAGGTTTTTGTAGAACCATTCTGAACCTTTAGGAGATACCAACCAGCCTTACCTACAACAATATTACCATCTGAGCTACTGGTAATGTTTGCACCTGCTTCATCATTTATGGTAGTACCGGTGTAACCGAAGTCATCACCCCAATCTGCCTGAGGAGCAAACTTTAACTGCTCGCCCTCGTGGAGATAGATAATAGTCCAGAAGTCTTCCATTGAGCTATGGAAAGGAACCAACTGTAACCACTTGTCACCCCAACCATAGTTGCTACCTGTCAAGAAGAGATCAGGCTTAACCTCTTTGATAGTGTATGTCAAGTTGTTCATATCAAGAGTAACAATCCATGTACCAGCTCCAGGGATAACTGGAGTCTGAAGCTCACCCCATGAATCGCCATTATAGAGAATGTATCCGAATGGGTCTTCTGAACCGTTCTCCTTGCAGCCCAAGGCTCCCTTGTTGATGGAATCCCAGTCACCACTTACGAAGTTGCTGCCAGCATAGAACTTAAACCAGTTCTGGTCTTCTGTAGTTGTAACCTTCAACTGATAAACACCATCAGCTATTTTGTTCATCCAGACAGGAGATTTTTCATTCCATCCATTTCCGTTTACCTGGCCGAGCATATAGTAGCCCTTCTCATCGAGTTGAGGTGTTGCAGTTGGAGTAAACTTGCCTGTAGTCTCGCCCTTGGTAGTAATGCTTTCCGCATCACCAGAAGCGAGATTGATAGAAACTTGTGTCTCCACATTCAGGTCGCGAGCAACAGAGGCACGAGACTTATAATGCTCGCAAACGAGTTTCTCCAATTCAGATGCACTTACCTGAACGTTGTTGCCAACCATTGTTCCATTGATAGCTACTCCGTTTACCTTGACATCTTTGAAGGTGTAACCTGTGATATTGGCATCAGTAGAATTGAAATTGACTGTTACGAGATTGATGATACCATCTTCATCAGCCATGCTGCTTTCCGCCTCAGGACCGTTGGCAAAGGTTACCGCATTGGCTGCAGATGCTTCCTGCTCGTTGGCCTGTGGGTTAGCCCAGTCGTCGTAGTCGCCAGCGCAGCTGGCAAGTGCGAGACTTGCCATTGCTGCTAAGCTATATAATAATGTCTTTTTCATTGTGTTCATGTTTTTAATTATTCAACTTTTGCTGTATTCTTGTCGAAGTTGACATACAACTTCTGACCAACGCTACAAGCTACAGAATAGTCTGCGCCTTTATTTTTAGCCCAGTTGTCTACGAGATTACAATCACGCCAGAATACCTCACCCTTATAGATGGTGAACTCTGTACGCCACCAGTCGAGTTCTGGAATCTTGATGTATGCGCGGAGCTCGCCATCACCACCGAAAGCAGGAGATACCCATTCGCCAGTCTGGTCAGCAGGAGGAGTCATAGCCCAATCGGCAGCCTCATCGTCCCAATTACCACCAGCTGAAGCACCGATGATGTATGCTTTACCAGGATAAACATTCAGTGTGTAGTTGATGTCTTTCTTGTCTGCAGTAATTTCACCAACGAAGTGGAGAACGAACCAGCCGCCATGAGCAACTTTCAGGTTTCCTTCGCCATCATCTGAGATTTCTGCGCCAGCATTATCGTTGATAGCCAGGCTGCTATAGCCACGAGAGTCGTCCTTGCTTGTACCCCAATTGAATGTACCGCCATCTGGAACATAAACCATGGTGTAATAGTTGCCTTCCATACCATATACTGGAGCCACTGGCTTCCAGCTGCTCCAAGCATCCTGGATAGAAGAACCAACTACGAACAGCTTCTCTGGATACTTTGCACTAGGCTTGTTAGTAGCCTTCACAGAAGGCAAGGTGATGATGTTGGAATAGCACTCGCCAAGATCAGGGTTGGTTGTTCCGTCTAAGACAGCGCGCAGTCTTACATACACAGGCATTTCTGGTATGCTTGTGTCTGGGTCGGCATCTGGGTTGGCAGCCTGGAACATATCTACGAGTGTAGAATTCAACTCTTCTGCATCCACAGCCATTTTAGCTGTGGTGTATGAGGTTGCTAACTCTTTATGTGTGGTTGTTGGATCTGTCAGGAACTTCTTATCCAAAGCTACCTGTACATAATAGCGAACCACGTATGGAATATCGCCATAGTTTGGTTGGGTACAAGATAAGGTCAAGTACTTGGCTTTTTCCACATCGTATGTATAGTTTTCTGCGTATGCTGGTGTGTTCAATACAAATCCGTCAGCAACATGACTTAAATCCAATGTAGGATTGCTGTCATTGTCGTCAGAGCATGAAGTGAAGAGCAAAGGTAAAACCATTGCAGGCAACAGCATCAATTTAAAAAATATCTTTTTCATAATTGTTTTCTTTAATCAATTATTGTTCTTTATTCCGAAGAATCCCCGATTTTCTAAGATTAGTAATTAGGATTCTGAGTCATGTTAGGATTACCTGCAATGTCGGTAACAGGGATAGGATATACGTTGAACTTAGACTCGATACCGGTACCTCCTGCTTTACCTCCCTTGAAGTCCCAAAGATACTTGGAACCAGTGAAGAGGCCAAAGCGAACCAAGTCGCTGCGACGGCGACCTTCTACGTAGAACTCACGGCACCACTCGTCAATAAGTGTCTGCTCGTCTACAGAGGTAGCCTTTACCTGACGGTTGGCACGATTCTGAACCTTTAAGATGTCAGACAAACCTTCCTGGCTTCCATTGAGGCGCCACTTAGCCTCTGCACGTGTCAGGTAAATCTCTGCCAAGCGGAACAATGGGATATCTGTATCCATGAATGTACCATCGTGGATGTCGGAACCGTCTGCATGGCGATTCTGCCATTTTACGATAGAAGCACCATTTGTGAAACCAGTAATCTGCTTACCAGGGCTAAGTTTGCGGATGCCGCCACCTACACCCATATAGAACATGGCACGGTCATCACCAGCTTTGTTGATGACATCTTTTGTTGTTACGTGCAATTCTTCATCCTTTGCGATAACCTGCTCCTCGGTGGCATTCTTCAACTCGTTGCCTTTTTTAGCCATAGGGATATCGTCATTAGGGAAGAATTTCTCAACCAAGTCCTTGCGGGCGAAGTTACAGCTCCAGTAGTTGCTGGTGAATGAGTTTGGCATTCCGGAAATTCGCATAGATGCTACGAGGTATGTAGAACCTGAGTATTCCTGAGTCTTCTTGCCATCCTGGCGGATAGGGAAGATAATCTCCTTCATAGCCTGAGGGTTCTGGTCGTTGTCGCCCATGAATACCTGCTCATAGCCTGAGAAACCATTCTTTGGTTCGGTTGACAAAGCGTAAGCTCCACTAGAGAGAATCTTGTCACAGTAATCCACTGCCTTTTGGTAGTCCTTTACCTGGCCATCAGTGTAAACTTCAGAGTTCAGAGCCAGACGAGCATGGAGGGCATAAGCTGCACCACGATCGGCACGGCCAAAGCCCTTGTCGTCATTGTAAGCACCTACTTCCTTCAGCTGTGGCTCAATCTCGGTCAATTCTTTGTCAATCCAGTCGTAAAGATCCTTGCCGGCCTTCTCTACAGGCAGTTCGCTATCAAATGTATCCTTGAAAGGTGCCTTGTGGAAGAGATCCAGGAAATAATAGTAGTTCAAGCAGCGGAGGAAACGAACCTCTGCAATGACATCATCGCTCATCTTGCCAGTCTGCTCGCTGATGAACAGGTTGTGAAGGGTTATGTCGTATGCCAGGCGCTGATAAGCCCAGTTGGCACGTACAGAACTTGAGTTCCATGCAATATTGGTGAGGGCAGGGATGTCTGTATCTGTTTGCCAAGCCCAGATAACCTCATCGGTGCAAAGCTCCTGAAGATTGAAGATGACACGATAGAAACCGCTTTCACCCTCATCCTGGCTCATATCACCTTTTCCGGCTGGGCCAGACTGACCGGTCAAGCCAAGTGTGGCATATTGTTTAGCCAAAAGACCGTCGGCATCATAACTAGGTGATGACTGGGGATCAATTGAGCTGATATTCAATTCGTCTGTGCAAGAAGCCAATCCCAAGCAGAGAAAACCGGCAACTGCAGTCTTTATTAATATATTTCTCATAATTATAATCCTTTATATATTAGAAGTTGAGGTTCAAACCAATCTGGAAACTCATTGGACGTGGATATGGATTGCTGTCGATACCACTGGTTACCTCTGGGTCGATACCCTTGTATTTTGTAATGATGAATGGGTTCTGTGCTGTGAAGTAGATACGTCCGCTGCAAGAATTCTTGATCAATGCAGGGAAACTGTAACCCAATGTAATATTGGTACACTTCAAGTAAGAAGCATTACGTACAAAGTAATCACTCAAGTAGTTCTGGGCTACTGTCAAACCTGTGAAACCGAGCTTAACGGCCTCTGGAGTGGTGTTGCTGAATGAACTGTTAGAGTAAAGACCTGATGGAGAGATGGATGCTCTGTTGGCCAGGAAGTCATAATATACGTAGTTGCCCAAAGATGCACGGAATGCCATACTGAAGTCCCAGTTCTTATAAAGGAACTTAGTGGTGAGACCCATGATTACATCTGGAGAAGGGTTCTTGTAATAGTAGCGGTCATCGTCGTTAATCTGACCATCAGCGTTGCGATCTACATACAGACCCTCGATAGGTTTGCCATTCTCATCATATACCTGCTGGTAAACGAAGAATGAGTTGACTGCTTCGCCCACCTTGTTCTTCAAAATCTTGGTGTTGTTACCGCGAGAAATCTTGTCTCCTGTCCATACCCAATCCTGAGCACCGGCATCAAGAGAAGTAATCTCGTTGTGGTTCCAGCCTACATTATAGGTAATATCCCATGTAAAGTCCTTGGTTACGATAGGCTTTACATCGAATGCCAACTCAACACCATAGTTCTTGAGGGAACCTACGTTCTTCAACAGGTTATCACCGAAAGTTGTACCTGCAGTTACGTCAACGGTTGATAACAAATCGGTTGTCTTGCGATAGTAACCATCAATGTTGAAAGAGAAACGGTTGTTGAGAGCTGCGAAGTCAATACCTGCATTCCATGTTGTAGTCTTTTCCCAAGTCAACTTGTCGTTATACTTGCTAGGACGTACAGTCTGGTGGTAGTCGTTTCCGAATGGATACTGAGCATAAGAGTTACTTACTACATAGAGAGGTGTATAGTAGAAGTCGTCAATACCATTCTGCTGACCAGTCTTACCCCAACCTAAGCGAAGCTTTAAGTCATCGAGCCACTTTACGTCTTTCAAGAAACTCTCGTGGTTTATCTTCCATGCAAAGGCTGCTGATGGGAAGTAGCCCCACTTATGTCCCTTTTTGAAACGAGAAGAACCATCGGCACGGAATGTGGCGGTAATCAGGTAGCGGTCGAGAAGATTATAATTCAAACGGCCGAAGTATGATACCAGAGAGTTGTGGTTAGCCCACTCCTGCTCGCTGCGCTTTGATGGATTGTGCTGCCAGTTGTAGTAACCTGTCTCCTCGTTGAGGACTGGATTGTTTGCCTTCTGGTATTCATCTGTACCAAAGCCCTGGTTGTAGCCATGTCTGTGATAGTGGCTCTGCTCGGCACCTGCCATCACGTCGATGTCGTGAACACCAAACTTATGAGCATACTGTGCATAGGCATTACCAATCATATTATATTTCCAATAGTGAGTCATACCAGCCCAACCAAAGTAGTTGTTAGAGTATGAGTACTTGGAAATCTCATCGCTTTGCTGTGTAGAAGTGTACTGAGCACCCAAGCTTGCATGCAGATGCAAATCCTCGAAACCATGAATCTTGTAATCTACCTCGAAGTTGCCACTGTAGTCACGGGCGTGAGCCATAATCTCTTTCTGGTTAAGAAGAGCCACTGGGTTCTGGGCTGCATTAGAGTTGGTCGTATTCTTCCAGTTAGGGTCTGTTATAGCATCAGACTTGTTAATCAGGTTCTGATAGTAACCGCCTGTAACTGCATACTGGTCACCTTCACCAAAAACAGGCTCTGTTGGATTCATAGACAAAGCTGCACCGATAGCACCGCCTGCATCTGCATAGCGATCCTTCTCATACATGAACTTACCTGTGATGTTGAAGTTCAAGTGCTTGTCGAGCAATGATGGAGCCAAGTTGAGGGAAGCGTTGACACGATTCATCCAACTGGTCTTTACGATACCATTTGAGTTGTTGAAGCCTACACTTGCACGATATGGCATGTTCTTCAAACCGCCCTGTATGCTTACGTTATGGTTGGTTGAAACTGCTGTGCGGAAAATCTCATCCTGCCAGTTGGTATCTGCATTGCCTAATTTTGATGCATCAAGACCATTAACTGAGCTGACAAGTTCCTTGTACTGAGCTGCGTTCAATACGTCATATTTCTTCTGGATCGTAGAAATTGTTACATCGCCTGTGTATGAAATGGAAGGCTTCTGACCATTGCGACCTTTCTTGGTGGTGATGATGATGACACCATTAGAAGCACGGCTACCATAGATAGCTGTGGCAGATGCATCCTTCAATACGGTGAAAGTCTCAATATCAGTAGGATTAATCATCGCAAGGATATTACTCATACCGGTAGCTGTCTGATTATCGATAACCAAACCATCTACTACATAGAGTGGGTCGTTGGATGCACTGAGAGAAGCACCACCACGGATACGAATCTGAGCACCTGCACCAGGAGTACCACCTGCTGTCTGTACATCAACACCGGCAATCTTACCAACCAACATGTCTGATGCGTTGTTGGTGATACCCTTAGAAAGCTCATCTGGCTTGATGGCAGTAACTGAACCGGTCAAGTCGTCCTTCTTGGCACGGCCATAACCGATGACAACGACTTCGTTCAAAGCCTTAGAGTCATCTGCCAAGGTAATCATCATGTTAGATGTGGCTTTGATAGTCTTTGGAGTCATTCCCAGATAGGTGAATGTAAGATCGGTACCTGGCGCTGCATCAACTGAGAAGTTACCATCCATGTCGGTAATGCCCACTGCCTTACCGTTAACTGTAATGGTAGCACCCATGATAGGTTCACCAGAAGCATCCTTCACATGTCCCTTAACTGCATTTGTCTGCGCAAAGGAACTCACCGTCAGAAGCAGACCGCTTGCTAGGGTCAACGCTCTGAGAGGCAATTTAATTTTTACCTGCTTCATCATTTGCTTGATTTTTAAGTTAATGTATAATATTAAATTATTTACTTTTTCGTTCTTTTCGGCTTAAGTTGTCATCGTTCCTACTCTAAAATACCGCTCTGGCTCTTTTCGGGGTCTTTCTGGCATCTTGCTTATATTATATAAGGTAGGAATGGGGCACCTGCCCATAAACTTGTCGTTTCTGTGTGCAAAATTAAGTTCTTTTCTCTTATGTTGTACTATTTTTATGTTAATTCCGTTATTTATTTTGTGCAAACGTTTGCACAGAAATTACTTGATTTAAGTCAAGAACTTTGAACTGATATTGAGGATATTTCGTAATTTTGCAGCACAACTAATAGCAATGGGCGATAAAGAAACAATAACAATGAAAGATATAGCTCGCGACCTGGGCGTAAGTGTTGCCACGGTGAGCCGAGCATTGAAGGACAGTTCTCGTATCAGTACTGCCCAAAAGGAGCGTATTCAAAAATACGCGCGTGAAAATAACTTCTTCCCTAACTTCCTGGGTGAGGCTTTAAGACATAATAAGGTGAAACCGATGAAGGTGATTGGAGTTATTGTACCTCAGGTGGTGCACTATTACTTCATGTCGGTGCTTTCGGGCATCGAGGAAGAGGCTAGAGCCAGAGGTTACCGTGTGATGGTGGCGCAGAGTAACGAGCGTTACGATAAGGAGGTGGCCATCTGTGAAGACTTCTATCAGAACAAGGTTTGTGGCATCATCGTTTCACAGGCGAAGGATACCAAGCAGTATGATCATTTCGAAAAACTGCTGCAGAATGGGGTGCCGCTCATCTTCTATGATAGAATATGTACGGGCGTGAACTGCTCGCGAGTGGTGGTAGATGACTATATGGGTGCCTTTACTGCCGTTACCCACATGATTGATACGGGCTGCAAGAAGATTGCCTTCTACGGCTCGCCGATGAATCTGGAAATCTCCAAGAACCGGTATAACGGTTATCACGATGCACTGGTAAAGCATGGTTTGACGGAGAACCCTGACTGGGTGAAGATTTGCGATGACCGTGCCAATGCCGAGGCAATAACGCCGGATATCCTGAGAGAGGAAGATCATCCGGATGCTTTCTTTGCTATCAATGATGATACAGCCATCGGCATTCTCTATACCGCCAAGCGCATGGGATTCAAGGTGCCTGAAGAAATCAGCGTCTGCGGTTTTACCAATGGTGACCGTGCCAAGGCGTGCGACCCGATGCTTACTACGGTTGAGCAGCGAGGTGTAGCCGTAGGCGAGGAAGCTGCCAATATCCTGATTGGTCAGGTGGAAGGCTCCATCCCTAGAGATGAGGTGGAGAAGCGAGTGGTGAGAACACGACTCGTGGTGAGAGGAACAACAAGATAAAAATATAAAAACAATATAACGATGAAACAAAAACCTGATTTAAGTTTCTGGAAGCTCTGGAACTTGAGCTTCGGATTTTTCGGAGTACAGATTGCCTACGCCCTACAGAGCGCCAACATCTCCCGAATCTTTGCAACGTTGGGTGCTGACCCACACAACTTGAGTTATTTCTGGATTCTCCCTCCATTGATGGGAATCCTGGTTCAGCCTATCGTGGGCACGTTGAGCGATAAGACGTGGTGCCGCTTCGGCCGCCGCATCCCTTATCTCTTTGTGGGTGCTACGATTGCCGTCCTGGTGATGTGCCTGCTGCCGAATGCCGGTTCGCTCGGACTGACCGTGAGCGGTGCGATGCTCTTCGGACTGATAGCGCTGATGTTCCTCGATACGAGCATCAACATGGCGATGCAGCCGTTCAAGATGCTGGTAGGCGATATGGTAAATGAAAAACAGAAGGCAAAGGCTTACTCTATCCAGAGTTTCCTCTGCAATGCCGGTTCTGTAGCCGGATATATCTTCCCATTCCTCTTTACCTTCCTCGGTATCAAGAATTATGCTGAGAAGGGTGTGGTTCCTGATTCTGTCATCTGGTCGTTCTATATCGGTGCGGCTATCCTGATTCTCTGTGTTGTCTACACCACGATGAAGGTGAAGGAGTGGAATCCACAGCAGTATGCGGAGTATAATGAAGCGAAGAGTGAAGAGGGAGGAGTGAAGAATCCTAATGCAGAGGCTTCTGAAGACAAGGCCGGTTGGATTACTTTGCTCCGCAAGGCGCCATCTACCTTCTGGAAGGTGGGACTGGTTCAGTTCTTCTGCTGGGCTGGTTTCCTTTATCTCTGGAATTATTCTACGGGAGCCATCGCTGAAACCGTATGGAATACTACCGACCCTGCTTCTGAAGCATTTCAGGAGGCAGGCAACTGGGTGGGCATTCTCTTTGCCGTACAGGCTGTAGGTAGTGTTATCTGGGCTGTCGTTCTCCCTCAGTTTAAGAATACGAAGGTGGCATACGCTGTCAGCTTGATTATTGGTGGTGTGGGCTTTGCTCTCATTCCATTCCTGCACGACCAGTACTTGCAGTTTATCCCATTCCTGATGATTGGTGCCGGTTGGGCTGCTATGTTGGCGATGCCTTTCACCTTTGTTACCAATGCTTTGCAGGGATATGGTCACATGGGTGCTTACCTGGGTCTGTTTAACGGAACCATCTGTATCCCTCAGATTGTGGCAGCCATCTGCGGTGGAACAGTTCTGAGTCTGGTGGGTTCTCATCAGAGTGATATGATGATAGTGGCAGGTATTCTGTTGATTGCAGGTGCGCTGTCTGTGAGCATCATCAAGGATAAGAAGTAAGTGTAAGTGATTGAGTAGCGGTTAGTTTACCATAGCCACAGGGTAAGAAAAATGCAAACGTTTGCATGGCTTGTAATGAAAAATAATGCAAACTTTTGACTCGTATTTCGGGAGTTTTTCTTACCTTTGTGGCATCAAACATAAATTATAACATTTTCAAGAGCCTATATGAGTCTTATGACAGTACAATTTAATATTGAGTATAAGGTGATGTTCGGCGAACAGATCGTCGTAAACATTCAGACTGGAGAGGGAGTTCTGAAACTTCCCCTTCAGACAATTGATGGGGAAAAATGGGCATGCGAATGGACTGTTGAAGCGCCTGAAAAATCGTATACCTATTATTATAGTATAGAACGTGACGGAAAGGCAGTCAAGACCGAATGGCTTATGATCAAGCATCAGCTCGATGTAAATGCCAAGAAGGCAGCGGTTTATACACTTTACGACCACTGGAAGGCTATGCCGGAAGATGCTTACCTCTACAGCAGCGCCTTTACCGATTGCATCAATCATCAGGCTCCACAGGAGCTGAAGTCGGAATCGGGCAGCAAGATTGTGCGCCTGATAGTCCGTGCTCCTCAGCTTCGCGATGGTGAGCGTCTGGGTGTATTGGGTGCTGATAAAGCATTGGGTGCCTGGGATGTAAAGAAGATTCTGCCGATGACACAGCATACCTATAATGAATGGGTTGCTGATATTGATGCGGCTCATCTTGAGGGCAGTCATCTGGAGTTTAAGTTCGTTGCTTTCAGAAATGCGAAGAACGATCTTCTCTGGGAAACCAGCATGAACAGAACCGTAGACTTGCCGGAGATGAAGGCAGGAGAGTTGGTATCTTACGAACTCGACCAGGCTTTCTTCGCTCTGTATAATCAGAAGCTTGCCGGAACCTTGGTTCCTGTGTTCTCATTGCGTACCCGTAAGGGTGCCGGTATCGGTGACTTCGGCGATCTGAAGACCATGATTGATTTCGTGGCATCTACCGGTCAGAAGGTGCTCCAGCTCCTTCCTATCAATGATACCACTATCACTCATACATGGACAGACAGTTATCCATACAGCTGCATCAGCGTCTTCGCCATTCATCCGCAGTATGCCGACCTCAACGCTCTCCCAGAGTTGAAGGATGCCAAGGCACGTGCTGAGGCTGAGAAGACTCGTGCTGAGTTGAATGCACTGGATAAGATAGATTACGAAAAGGTAAATGATTTCAAGATAAATTACTTGCGCCAAATCTTCAATCAGGAAGGTGAAAAGATGATGAAGACGGCCGAATACAAGGCTTTCTTCCAGGATACCGAACAGTGGTTGGTTCCTTACGCACAGTATTCATACCTGCGTGATAAGAATGGTACGGCTGATTTCAACCAGTGGCCAGACCATCAGGTATGGGATGAGGCTGAGCGCAAGGCGCTTACCGACCCTAAGACTGCGGCTTACAAGAACGTGGCTTTCTTCTATTTCGTACAGTTCGTACTGGACCGTCAGATGCAGGAAGCTCACGAGCATGCCAAGGCTAAGGGTGTGATTTTGAAGGGTGATATTCCAATCGGCGTAAACCGCAACAGTTGCGATGTCTGGATGGAACCTAAATACTTCAATCTCAACGGTCAGGCGGGTGCTCCACCAGATGACTTCTCTGCGAACGGTCAGAACTGGGGATTCCCTACCTATAACTGGTTTGAGATGCTGAAGGATGGTTGCCAGTGGTGGAACCGCCGTTTCCAGAACATGGCTAGATATTTTGATGCCTACCGCATCGACCACGTATTGGGCTTCTTCCGTATCTGGGAGATTCCGGTAAGCAGCGTGCATGGATTGCTCGGACAGTTTGCTCCTGCGCTTGCCATGACCCGTCAAGAGATAGAAAGCTATGGCTTGCACTTCCAGGAAGACCGTTTCACCCGTCCGTTCATTACCGATTGGGTATTGGACCGTATGTTCCATGAGCGTGCCGGTGAGGTGAAGGAGAAGTATCTCAATCGTCTGGATGACGAACGTTATCAGATGAAGCCTGAGGTAGATACCCAGCGCAAGGTAGAGGCTCTCTTTGCTGATGTAACAGATGAGAAGGAGCTCTGGCTGCGTGACGGTCTGTATGCCCTCATCAGCGACGTACTCTTTGTTCGCGATCATACCAACCCGGGTGTATTCCATCCACGTATTTCAGCCCAGCTCGACTTTATCTACGAGTCGCTCTATGATAATGATAAGGCTGCGTTCAACCGCCTTTACAACGACTATTTCTATCGCCGCAACAACCAGTTCTGGTATCAGGAGGCGATGAAGAAGTTGCCTAAGCTGGTTCAGGCTACCCGCATGCTGGTTTGTGCCGAAGACCTGGGTATGGTACCTGATTGTGTGCCATGGGTGATGAACGAATTGAAGATACTGAGTCTGGAGCTCCAGAGCATGCCAAAGGATCCATCGGTTAAGTTCGGTCATCTGAGCCGTAACCCATACCGTTCGGTATGTACCATTTCGAGCCACGATATGCCAACCCTGCGTATGTGGTGGGATGAGAACATCCAGCGTACCCAGGAGTATTACAATACGATGCTCTACCGTCAGGGACCTGCACCTCATCCGCTCCCAGGCTGGTTGGCTAGTGACATCATCAGCCGCCATCTCACCTCTCCATCCATGCTCTGCATATTGAGCATCCAGGACTGGTTGGCTACCGATGAGGCTCTCCGTCTGCCAGATGCCAATGCCGAGCGTATCAATATCCCGGCTAATCCTAAGCATTACTGGCGTTACCGCATGCACCTCAACATAGAGGATCTGGCTGCTGACAAGCGTTTCGTGCAGAATATCACAGAGATGATTTCGCAGTCTGGAAGAGTCTAACTAACATGATTATAAATATAGTGCAAACGTTTGCACAACCATTTGAAGAAAAATACCCTCCCAATACGTGGAGGGTATTTTTGTTTTTTGTATCTTTGCACTATCTTAAGAACTGAACTTTTGCATGTGGTTCAAACGGGCTGAAGGCCCAAAAGCTCCTAGCCCAGGGCGTGTGGGGAAAAACTTGCGAAACTTCAGTTAAGAATAAACAGATAATGATTGAGATAAACTAACGAAGATTTTAAAAAACAAGAATAAACAATAACTGAACAGTATGAAGAAACTGAATGTTTTAGTGATGGGACTCTTGCTTCCTATGTTGGCAGCAGCCCAGACTGTAAAGTCGCCTAACGGCAACGTCTCGGTAACATTCTCTTTGACCGAAAAGGGACAGCCTACCTATGAGATGAGCTATAAGGGAAAGA
>CAVBFV010000060.1:0-13552 GCA_963594575.1 Lachnospiraceae bacterium
AATATTTGCAAGGCTCATTCAGATTGAGAATAAGGCGAGAGGCAAGCACCTTGCGGGCATCATCCACGACCATGATGGTACGCCAAGGCGTATGGCATGGTGTCTGCATGTGCGCCATGTTGCCCTGCGCATCAGGAGTAAGCTGTGACTCGAAAATCAAGCTCTTATCATCGAGATTCAAGTGCATACAAGAATAATCTACCAAGGCAGCCTCATGGATATTGAGGTAAATGCCGTCCTTGGTTTTCATCTGAAGGGAAGTCTGCACACCTGTTGGCGAGAAGATGGTCTGCGAAGCATTGCCGCAAACAGCATCTTTCAACAAGCCTCTGATTTCTGAGAGTTTTGACTCTGTGTAGTCATACTCCTGCGTATCATAGTCGCCAGGAATCCACCAAGCCTTATGGTCGCCTGTCATGGCGAACTGCGTATGCTCTGCCTTCACTACGAAATAAGGGAGGAACTTCTGTTGTGGGAACTCATAGCGGAAACCTACTCCATCATTATATACACGGAAGCGAAGGTTCATGTATCTACCATTAGAAGGCTTTTCCATTTCAACGAAAAGCTCATTATAATGGTTACGAATCTCTTTCTCCTCACCCCATACTGGCTGCCATTTTTCATCAAATGTGGAAGTAGTCGTCTTATTGATACGGAACTTATCCATCAAAGAGTTTTCCTCCGCCAACTCGATGCCCAACGTACTTGGGTTAATGACAGTCTTGCCTTTGTAATCCACCTGATAGACCGGGGTTCCTTTGTCATTGAGCGAGAAAGTAACACTCAGATTGCCATCTGGAGATTTTACAGTTTGAGCAGAAAGCCATGCAGGAAGCATCATCATTAAACTTAAGAGCAAAATACTCAACAGTCCTTCTCGCTCGGAGAGGGAAATTTTATGTTTCTTCATATTTATAGCTTTATTCAAGTTTGGTTATTTAAATACGTTAATCTATCTTAGTTGCAGGCAACTCATCCTCGCAAGAAGAAAATGTTGCAACAGCAGTAGCCATCACAGCCTGTTGGGGTGTGATGGTGTAATTAGATTACTTCTAGTAGGAACCGTCGTATTCTTCCTCCTCGTCGTCCATGAAGTATCTCATTCCTGGAGCATGTGCCGCCCCTGGATTGTCTATCTCTCCATTGCCGAAGCCAAGGCTGCTTGCGGCGAGTATCTGGCTCTCAACAGCAATTTCGATAACAGTGATAACCGGTGTTTGATATGTCTTCTTCATATTTTCTTTCATTTTAAATTATATATCGTATATATGTATACCTTTCACCAAGAACCTTGTCGGTCCACATTACTTAAGCACAACCTTCTTGCCGTTGTGGATGAACACACCGTGCTGTGGACGCTGTACCTTAACACCCTGGAGGTTGTAGTAAGCATCATCCTTTACAACTGGGTTGTTGGTGATGCCGTCGATTGCGGTAGAGGTGTTGCCAACGTAGAAGCGCAATGGGCTCGCGCTTACATTGTTACGACCACCTTGAATATACAAGTAGCTCTTGCCAGGAAGTACCCAACCATCGTTTTTCGACTTCACGAATTCGCCATTATACAAGAAGTAGTCCTGGTCGCGGCCTGTAGACCAAATAGCATCAACACAATCTTTAAGCTGGTTGTCTGTTACTTCGTCAAGTCCGGCTGCATCCGAAGGAAGGATAGGCAATGTGTAGGTATTGCCTGCTTCACGCTTAAGGATAAGACCAGTATGAGCCTTCACTTTCTTAACCGGTGTAAGGGCAACCACATCATTTGCCTCGTCGTACTTAGCGGTATAAGCAGTCAAACCCTTAACGCCTGAGAAGTCGAGATTGTATGCACTGGTGAATGTTGTCCACTCCTTGTCGAGGGTAATGGAGAGATCAGAGTCAAAGTTCGTGGTGTTACAAGGATTCAAATTTCCCTCGTTTTTCAGTTCTTTGAAAGTCTCAAGATAATTTGGCACAACATGCACTTTGGGATCATTCTCGAATGGGAAACCATAACGTCCTGCAATTGGTTCCTTATTAGAAGTGATATAAACATCTGTCAACTTAGGACAGCTCCAAAATGCTTGATATGCCAAATAGCACTCAAGACCATTTACTACGACAGTTGTTAAGTTGGCATTTTCACTAAACGCTCCGTCTCCGATATGACCCGTTTTTGTTGGTATTACAACATTTGTCAACTGCGTATTTTGGAATGCACAACTGCCAATCCTCTGCAAAGAAGACGGAAACGTTATAGAAGCAATGGATGAAGATATAAAAGCATTGTCGCCTATATCAGTCAAATCTTTTGGCAACTTGACATCATTAAGCTGTCCACATATAAAGAAACAGCCATTAGGGAGACTTTTTATCTGTGTATTCGACAAGTCAACCGTCGTCAACTTGGTATTCTCAAACGCATACTCACCAATACTGTTCAATGTATTAGGGAATGTAACTGCAGTTAAAGGACAGTTCTTAAACACATGATGTCCCAAAATTGTATAACTATCATTAAACGTTACGTTAGATAGAGAGGTACAACCTTCGAACACATTGTTGTATATCCCCACAACAGTTGAAGGCATAACTATATTATTAAGAGCTGTGCAACCACCAAAGGCATTATCAAAAAATTTCTCAAGCCCTTTAGGCAGCTGTATAGAAGTCAGAGATTCATTATGAAAGAACACACCATCCTTCATAATGGTTACATTGGTATTCGATAAATCAACCGACTGTAAGGCTGTACTCTCAAAACACCATTCATTTATATCGGTCAAACCAGCCGGTACATTATTGATGGTCTTAAGGCTTGAGCAATTTTTAAAGGCATGGTCGCCAATCCATTTTATTTGCGAGCCTTCCTCAAAAGTAATGCTTGTTATAGCAGCATTATCACTGAAACCATTCTTCTTGCCGGTTGCATCAGAATAATTTCCCCATCCACATACACCTGTTACGGGATTTGTTTTGCCATCAATCTCTACTTCTTTCTTGAATGTAATATCACCAGTTGCACCATCGTCAGCAGCACCGATAACGATACAGTTACCATCCTTCATCAAGCCATATTTTACACCATCTATGTTTTTGTAGGACTGGGCAAAGGCATTAAGTCCAGCAAACAGGGACATCAATGTCAAAGTAAAGAAAACTTTCTTCATAATAAGATTCTTTTAAAGTTTTATTTTTTAATTATCTACAATTTATTATGTTGGGTCTGCACGCTGAATCCGTCCATCAGGTTGTCGGCAGCAATAAGCTTGTAGCCAAGGGTAGACGGCTTTATAACCGTCTTACCCTTGTACGTCAAGCTATATTGTGGCTGCCCCGAAGGCGTAAGCTCCACATGCAGCTTTACCTTGCCGCCAGGTGATTGGCAGTCGAAGGCAAAGCCGGTGGCTACAGCCAACAACGAAAATATCCACAAAAGAAACCTTCTCTTTATATCTGTATATCTGTCTTATTTTATTTACTCCGATTTTGTGGCAGTCATAGTCATGTTCTTAACGTCAAGCGTAATGGTGTAAGTGCCTGCCTCGTCTGCCGAAACTTTCCACTTGTAGTCGCGCTCGTCGGGGTACTTAACGAGCATGCAGGCCGAATGAGACAGACCCACACCGTTCTCGGTAGGCATAATATAGTCGCACTCAAAGCCGCTGTTGATGCTGAGCGGGAACTTCATCTCGCCTTCCTTAAGGGCGAATGTTGCGGTGTAGGTGTTGTCGTCTACCTTGTCAAACTTAACCGACTGATCGATGCTCCAACCATTAGGTGTGGCATCGCCAACGGCGTAGACGTCGTTGAAATGATACTGACCCTCGCTTCCAGGCACAACCACAACGTTGTCGCCTGTCACATCTTCCCAGTTGGTTATGCCAGCTCCCTCTATCTTAACAGCACCGCTAGCTGTGAACGTAACGTTGTACACATACTTCTTTCCCGGCTCAAACTTAACGTCGGCAGAGATGGCTGCCTTGTACACCTTACCGTTGTGCTCGAACTCGATGTTGCGTGTTGCGGCATCGTTGCCATCGATGTTAGGCAGCACGATAGCCTCAACATAGTAACCGTCAAAAGAGCGCATCTCCACATCCTTCTTGGTGTCGCCAGACACCATACTAAGTTCGTCGGCTAAGGCGCTGTACGACACCTTGGTGTACATACCCTTTAAGTTAGCCTTGAGGTCGGACAGCGAAGAGCCGTCCTCGGCTCTGGTATTCATAAATATCTTTGTAAGCTTATGCTTGAAGTTGAGCACAGCCTGTGGCTCATCGGCGCTCACACCCGTTGTCTTTGCCCCAAGAAGGTCTATGAGAGCCTGGTTGTCCTGCTGCTGCACATCAAGCTCCACCACGCCAGCTGCAGCTGTAGTGCTGTACGGATAGTAAGCCACAACGTCTACCTTGCTGCCGTCGTTGGGCAGGCTGGCAGCCTTTCCTACAGGTTCAAAGTTGGCATTTGCCGCCCAGCCTTCTGTCAGGGTGTTGCGGTAGGCAAGGTTGTCGGCGGCATCAATGTCGGTTGTACCAGCCTTAAGGGTGTATACACCTATTTGGTCGCCGGCGTTCCACTGGTCGTCAAAGGCACGTGTCTGTGGCAAGGCGATGTTGGCAACGACCTGCAACTGGGCGTTCTTGGTATCGTTGCCGTTTACTTCTTCGTTGCTGCAAGAGGCAAGGGTCATAGCTCCTACCATTGCAAAAAGCATAAATGATGACTTTTTCATAATCTGTATTTTTAAATTAATATTGTTCTGTTTTTGTTTTGGTGTATCTCTATAAGAGATTTGTCGGTGTGCGTTTGGGGCTTATTGGCGTGCGTAAGGAGTGATAACGCCCATGTCAACAATGGTCCAGTTGGTTACAGATGAGTCCAATCCGTCCACACTTACCTTGCCTCCAACGTTAATGGTATCGTGAGAGCCGTCGTTGAAGTTGGCTACATATTTGCCTATCGACGTCTCAAGACGCTGCTGTGTACCGTCCGATAGGAACAGCACAAACTGCACGGTTACATCCTTGCTGAGGTCGAGCGCAAAGACATTGAAGGGTGCCGTTATTGTTCCTGTTGTGGCATTGACAATGAAGTCGGACACAGCCTCAACCGCAGTAGACGGAATGGATGTGCACATATTGTATGTTGCCATTGCATTGGAAAGGATGGCGTAGCCTCCCTGCACCACTGCGCTGCCGTCGGTAGACGTAACTTTGGCCTTAAGCGACACATTGAGTTGTCGTGTTGCCTGCTTCATGGGCAGCGTCAGACTTGTCTTGTCGCCCGTTAGGGATGTTATTGTCTGCGCTGCACAGTAGAAGGTGGAGGGTGTTCCGCTTATTGCTTCGGCATTGCCTGTGCTTTGCGAGGCTGCCTTAACCGTGGCTATGCTGTCGTTCACGTCAACCCCCAACACCGGAACGTATGCCAGGACCGTATAGTCGCGGTTCGACTTAAGCTCCATCTGATATGTGTCCGACGCTACGTTGTAGTTGTCGCCGTTGACAGAGAGCACGTACTGCTGTGGCCGTTGCTGTGCATCTATGCCGCTCCAGTCGGTGTGTATGTCCACCAATGTGCGTGGCAGCATTATCGGGTCGGGCAGTTCGTCGCCGCATGATGCCATGCTTAGGAGCGTGGTGCAGAGCACGGAGCCTAATGCTAAGATTTTAAAATTATGGTTCATATCCTTGTAGTATATTTTTTATTTGTTCTACTTTCTGTTTATAAGCCTTGGCACTACCCTACCCTTATAAGATAAGGTGTAATAGGGTATGCCGTCCTTGCAGTAGGTGTTGAGCACAAACTGCTTTATCTCCACTCTACTGCTTGCTGAGCCTTACCACCTTGCATCCGTGTGCCGGAAGCGACGCGCTGACCTTCGACACCTCGCCCTCATCGGTGTGTGTCCAGAGGTCGCGACACTTCATTGTGCCGCTGATGCCAAGCTGCGACAATTCTACACCACGTGATATAGTGCGGTCCTCGCGGTTGAACAGAGCCACAACCACATCGCCGTTAGACATCGTTCCCCACCATATCTGCGAGTTGCCGTCGTTATAGTCGGTTGTCAGCGGCTTGCCTATAAAGCCGTCGGCATTAAGCGCAAGCATCTCCTTGTTCTGATAGAACTTGACGCGGTCGCCAACGGTGTTGTACTGGTCGGCTACGGCTATTGGTCCGCCAGCCATCAACTGCAGCGATATCGAGGTGCGACACTCGTCGTCGGTGTCGAACGAGTGGATAAGCGTAAAGTCGCCGTCGGCTATAATCTTGCCCTTGCCTGTGATGTCCGACCAATAGATAAAGCCCTCAAACTGGTTGTTGGTAGACGGCCACCAGTCGTAGTTGATATAGCCACGAACGCGGCCGGAGCAGTGGTCCCAGCCTCCCTCGAACGTGTCGGCCACGATACGGGCCATGTCGCAGTACTGTATCTCATTCTCGCCGTGGTTCTTCATGTTAGGCATCACAATGGATGTAAAGACGCCATACTTTGTGGCTGCCTCCTTGATGTATTGCAGAGCGAGCTTGTATTCGGCTGAGCCATAGCCACGTCCGACTACTTCGCCGCCGCCGTGGTATATACCGTCCTCAAAGGTGCACATAAAGTCCATACGGATAAATTCGACTCCTATACTTTTATAATACTTGAAGAATCCGTCGATATACTCCTTGGCTCCTCTGTGGCTCGGCACAATCCATGTAAAGACGTCGCTGGCGTTGGGGTTCTTGACGTGGTCCTTCGAGGGGTCGTACAGAAGGCTGCGCACTTTGTACTTGGTGCCTTCTATCGGCGTGTCGAGCGAGCCGTGTACCCACAAGGGGTTGTCGTATATGCCCAGACGCAAGCCCTTTGCCTTGCACATCTCCACGAGCTGGGTTAGCGGTATGCCGGCATAACTGGTCATATAGGTATGTCCGACGTTGTCGCTGCCCGACATAGTCATAAATCCGTCGGTGCATATCATATTATAACCGTATGGCAAGAGGTTGTCTGCCACCCAGTCGATATTCTTCTGCCACGTTTCAAGCGGCATGTTGCAGTTGGTTCCGGCTATCTCGGCCTTTCTGCCATATTCGTACACCGACCAGTAGAGCGGAGCCCTCTTTGTCTTGCCTGTGGGTGTAGGAGTTACAGGATCGTCTGGGATATCGTCTGGGATATCGTCTGGAGTCCAACCTGTATTGAAGCTACCTCCATTTATCGAGTAATCGCTACATCCCATTGTCATTAAAGATAACATTACTGCGACAATTGATAAAACTATCTTTTTCATATATGATTCAACTTATTATTATTTTTTTTCAAACTTATTCTTGATAGGGAGATCTGAAGGTACCTCTGCTTCTTTCTGCTTTTTAAAGGTAACAGTCATGTGATATGTATCAACTGTAACCTTATATTTACCCGCTTCGCCAGAAAGAACCTGCCACTTGGTATCAGGACTGTTTCTCTTGACAGCTCGTGAGTCAGTAATAGACTGGTTCTCGGAAGCAGCCATAATAAAATCGCAGCTCCAATCACTTGGGGTATCCAATGGGAATTTCAACTCACCTGCAGAAAGCTGACCGATCCATGTAAACAGGAACTTATTGACAGGATCTTGTGTCATTTTCAATGAGCCACCAATATTCCATCCTGCCGCACAAGCAGAACCAACCATATAAAGTTTGTCTATCTCTGGTTCTGGATAAGTAATTTCAGGTTGCTTGCCAGTTGAAAGATCTGCATTTACAACACAGAAACCGTCTTTTTCCACATGGAAAGTAAGAACCGCATCGCTCGCAGCATCTACTGCAATCTTGTAATCACCAGCCAACAATGCACCAGCATAACTGTACTTTGTTTCTGAAAGAACCTCTTCCATTAAAACACCCTCACCTTCTGTGGCATCAGCCTTGAATATGTAAAGATTACGCGGTTGAATCTCATAACCTGTCACATTGACCGTTGTTGTAGATATCTCAGGTTTCATGTAATGGTCTGCACCAGTTACTTCTGCGATAATCTCTCCTTCAACAACAGCAGTTGTACCAGTAGGAACACCCCACGTCTTCAAATATGAATTGAGCTGCTTATGAGTGAAACTAACAGAATTCTGTCCCTCGGGAATATAAATTTTACTGATGGAGTTCTCAAAGTTGCTACCCTCGAGATCCATCTTGAAATAATAATTTATTTTAGTACCCTCACCACGGTCTTGAGCTTTGCCCCATGTAAAGGTAATAGCAGTCTCTTCACCCTTATCCTGCTCAAGGGTCACCGATTCCTCAGAAGCAGCAAGGTGCATCTGATCGTCCACTCCAGGAATGGAGAACCGAATGTCATCACCACTACAGCTTGCCAAAAACAAAGGAATGGCGACAAGTATGAATAAAATGAATTTCTTCATGATAAATATCTTCTAAATAATGGTTTGTTATGTTTAATTCCAATATGGAGCCTGCTTCAACTTGGTATTTTTGTCAATCTCACTTTGATGAATAGGGAACCAATAGAATGCCTTTTTGTAAACACGAGTCTGATATACTGTACGCTTATAAAAACTTGCAGCATCACGTCCATAGGCGTTCATTCCATAGAAAGGACCAGTAAGCACCTTCTCGGCTTCCTTCCAACGTCGCAAATCATCATAGCGCAGTCCCTCACAATTAAGTTCTACGCGACGCTCTGCATGAATCAGATTTCTCATCTCAGACTGATCATTGAGATTGACATGTATGTAGTTGTCATCTGTATTACCTGTGGTATACTGGCGAACACCTGCACGCTCACGAATCTTATTGAGGTATGTCAGGATTTCCTCATTGCCCGGATCACACTCATTGAGAGCCTCGGCATAGTTAAGGTAAGCCTCTCCCAAACGGTAAAGTATTCCAGGGCGATACTGATAACTACCTTGTTTTACATTATCCTTATAGTAAATTTTCTTTTTTGCGAAATAACCGTTCTGAGGAGCATCATGAGTTCCGTTGTTGTCGGTCTCAGTTCCATCACCTCTGAACATATTATAAACACGATCTTCCTGATTGAAATAACCATTGTTGAAGTTTACGCAAATATAAAAACGAGGTTCACGATGGCAATACATATTGTAAGTACCCTTGCGAGTGATGGATCCTCCATTACAAAGAGAGGCCCAATCGGTATTGTCGCGCTGTTCGTCGGCATCAGAGAAACCTTCTTCTTTATAATTAGATGCAGGATCGGTAATAGGAAGACCATTCTCCATTGAGAACGCATCCACCAAAGACTGTGTTACACCCATACCACCATTACCGCTGCTACGCAAAGGCGTTGCAAGCTTCTCATATTCAGTATAGTCACATCCGCCAGGACGAGCAAACAGAATTTCGGTATTACCGTCATCAAAACGTTTAAACATCATGTCCTGGTATGACATAAATGGGTCAATCTTGCCGTCAGACTTTTTCACCTCATACAATTTATAACCAGCAGCCTCTGCCTCTGTAATCAACTCCTTGCAGGCATCGGCAGCCTTTCTCCATTTGCCGGCATCGTAAGTCTGGCTTATGATGTTTTCTCCCTTGTCATTCTTGTAGTTGGCATAGTCAGTATTACCATTAACCAATGGGCTTGCAGCATAGAGCAACATACGCGCCCTTACAGCCAGACACATGATACTGGTAGCACGGCCATACTTGCGAGCCTCTGTATATTTGGCAGGCAATATCTTAGAAGCGGCCTGCAATTCCTTATCACACCAATCAATTACTTGATCATAAGGGGTCTGACCAATCATCAGATCACTCAAGTTGAAGTTGGATGGTGTGATTTCGTCAGGTGCAAAAGGAATACCACCGTATGTATTGGCAAGCAGAGCATAGTAATATGCCTTCATGAAGCGACATTCAGCTTTCATGTACTCCACCTCAGCTGAGGTTATGCCCTGTTCGTTCAAAGCATGTACATTTTGGATAAAGATGTTTGCCTCACGAATACGCTGTGGAAAATTGGCCCAGAAGTTGCCATCCCAGTCGCTGTTGGTAGTCCACTCACCCAAGATAAAAGGAATGACTTTCCAATCGAACTGGCGATAACGCTCTGACGGTGTCATGTCGTCACCTAAAATCTCCCAACCCGCATACCGCAAATAGCCAAGATATGGATCAGGAATTCCTGAATAGACATTGGCAAGCCAGCCCTCGGTACGGGTCTTGTCATCAAAGACCATCTTCAGGTCAAGTTCGGTGTCATTCTCCTTGTCCAAATAATCAGAACAAGACGAGAATCCGAACATGCCTAATACCATTGTCACAATATATAATGTCTTTCTCATTGTTTTTGTCTTTTATTATTTATTACTAATCAAAAATTCAACTGGAACCCAAACATTACAGAGCGCATGGATGGATATTTTAGGCCATCTGCTGTATCAAGCTCAGGATCCCACAATTTGAACTTAGAAATATAGAACAAGTTATTACCACTAACAAAGAAGCGGATATTGTTGGAATAAATTGCCTTAGTAATGCTTCTTGGCAAAGTGTAACCCAGTTCTATTGACTTAAGTCGCAAGAAACTCATGTCTTTCTTCCACCATGTTGAGGCATAATTGTTATTGGGATTGGTGCTTTCCGACAAACGTGGCCAGAACACATCTTGTGACGGATTTTCCTCAGTCCAGCAATCCTTATAGTTTGCATAAACATTTCCCATAACTCCTTGGCCACTTCCTGGAATAAAGTACTGAGTGCCTCCAATAATACGATAGCTCTGTCCTGTACCCTGGAAGAAGAAACTAAAGTCAAAGTTCTTGTATTCAACATTACCACCAAAACCATAAACAATTCTTGGGGTCGTTGTTCCACCTATATATCCCTCATCCTTGGCATCGACAACACCATCATCGTTCATATCGCGATATTTGATATCACCAGGTCGAACTACAGAGCCTATATTTGGAGTAGGAATACCTGCCTTCAACTTACCATTTTCGAAATCATCGTCTGTATAGAGACGTTCTGCCTGAAGTCCCCACAGTGTACCGATAGAACGACCGGTCAATGAACGATAAGTACCCTTTACAGACTCTGGTTCATCATACTCCTTGACTTCATTCTTGGCATAGGTGAAATTTGCTCTTAGAGCTACACGCAAATCCTTGCCAAACTTGTGATTCCAAGTAACAGTACCATCCACACCACTGTTGTCTACGACGCCATAGTTGGCATAGGGGTTACTCAAGAAACCTGCCTGTGTAGGAATAGTCTTACGCTGCATGAATATGTTGGTACGGTGCTCATAGAAGTAATCAAACTGGAGGTTAAACTCATTCCAAAGTCCCAACTCTATACCAACATTGGTCTTTGTAGAGGTTTCCCATGTCAAATTGTTAACACCTACCTCGCCCTCAGAATATCCTCCACGCCAATAATCACCAGAATAACCAAAATTATAGCCAGAAGCTCCAGTGTTAATAGTGGTAAGATAAGCGAAACGGCGGCCTCCGATATCATCATTACCGACCTTACCTATAGAACCTTTCAACTTCAAAAGAGTCAGCCAATCAGCACAGTTTCTCATAAACTTTTCCTCAGAAATAATCCAACCTAAGGCAAGAGATGGGAAGAAACCGAAGCGATGGCCTTTGGCAAAATTCTCACTACCATTGTAACCGAAGTTGAACTCACCCACATAACGACGGTCGAATGTATAAGAAAGACGACCGGCTATACCTTGTGAACGCTTAGGCTGAATATCACCCCAATCGTAAGAACGCTGGTTATAAAGGAAGAGGGCATCTACGGCATGCTTCTTGGCAAAAGTATGATTATAGCCTAAGGAGAACTCTAAGTAAGTACTGTTATTACCATAGTTTGCATTGGAGCTATGGTCTAAGAACTCGCTACCATAGGAAAGTACACCATGAATCAACTCACCCTCATCACCACGCGACTTAGCCACACCATAATAGGTTGGGGTCTTTCCACGAGTTACAAAGTTCTCGTTATAGGTATCAAATGCAAAAGTTGCCTTGAACTTCAAGCCAGGTGTTATCATTTTCAGGTTTTGTTCCAATTGGAAGAGAGATTCCAACTTACTTCTTGTTCCTCTATAATAGCCCTGCTGTGTACTCTCTGCCCAAGGATTGGCACGATTGGTACTGGCTTTAGGGATAGTACCATCTGAATAAATGGCAGGATGCACAAATGGTGGGGTTTCGAAAGCATGAGTAAACACATTGTCGGTACTACTATTCGACTTGCGCAAGTTCTGCAGATATCCACCCACATTAAAACGAAGCAAGGTGGTTTTAGTCAAATCGAGATCAACATTGGCACGCATATTAAAGCGTGTCAGTTTTGACCCGGTATCGTAAGGCAACGTATCATCTGTCTCCATAATGCCAGTCTCGTGATAGACAGAAGCTGTCAATGAATACCTTAATATATTAGTTCCTCCAGAGACAGTCATGTTACCTCGGGTAGAAGTGGCATAATCCTTAGTGATTGCATCTATCCAGTCTACATCTGGATAAAGATCTTTATCATAACCCGTATATGTTTTCATGATTTGATCCTTGGTAAACATTCTCTTACTTGGATCAGAACACAAATTGTTAAGTAATGCCATATATTCAGCTGCACCGATAAATTCGGGCAATTTGGTCGGTTTCGTAATAGCCTGCTCAAATCTGAAGTCAATAGAAGGCTTAGCTACAGAGCCACGCTTGGTATTGATGATAATGACACCATTGGCACCACGTACACCATACATGGCACTTGCAGAAGCATCCTTCAATACCGAGAACGACTCGATTTCTGCTGGATCAATATCGTTCAAGCTACGCTCTACACCATCTACCAATACTAATGGAGAACTACCGCCTGCACCAAAAGTTGAAATACCACGAATCCAGAACTGCGAGTTGTCATAACCCGGTTCACCAGAAGGCTGATATGCGATAACACCTGCCAATTGACCAGCTAAGTTGTTACTCATTGAACGAGAAGAACCCATCTGGAGATTTCCCGGATCAAGTGTCTGAATAGAGCCAATGACCGAAAGCTTTTTCTGGTTACCATAACCTACGACAACAACTTCATCGGCACTTACCGCATCTTCTTTCAACTGGATATTAAAGTTAATATCAGATCCAACCTTTACCTCTTGAGGCTTAAAACCGAGATAGTTAAAAACCAAGACACTGTTCTTGTCAGGTACATCGATATAGAAGTGTCCATCCATATCGGTAATAGCAATAATCTTGGTTCCCTTGACAGTGACTGTGGCACCTATCAAAGGATTGTTCTCATTATCGACAACTGTACCACTTGCCTTAATGCCTTTTTGTTGCTGCTGAACAACATTAGGCAATGCAGCAGATATGGTAGTAACGCCAGCACCTACACCAGGCATCAGCAATAACGAGCATAAAAACGTCTGTCTTACATTCATGTTAATAAATATTTTTAGATATTAATATTTGCATCTTCTTTCATGATAACATTGATTTTCTTGCGTCCCTTTACCGCCTCGGTAAGAGAGACTCAAAACCCACGTATGAGAATACTAAGGTAGCCTTAGGAGAAACCTCGA
>CAVBFV010000061.1:0-13438 GCA_963594575.1 Lachnospiraceae bacterium
GCTTGTTCCGTGGTCAGAGCAAGGAGTATCAGGAGAGCGTATTGCCAAAGAACGCCAAGATCTTCGGTATGACTGCCGGTCTTCCTGTAACACTCCAGGGTCTTGTAGGCGCTAATGGTAAGGTTTGGGGTATGGAGAGCTTCGGTTTCTCTGCTCCTTACAAGGTACTTGATGAGAAGCTCGGTTACACAGGCGAGAACGTTTACAAGCAGGTAAAGGCTTTCTTGGCAGAGGCTTAATTAGTTTGATAAGTTAGGAGTTAGAAGTTTGGTATCAGTTTTTGTCATCAGGCAATCATCTGGTTTACAGCATCTAACTCCTATCACTCTTTTATATTAACCTTGTGATGTAATGAAGAGTTTGCTCTTCGTTCTTCACTTAAAAACTTAAGTATTATGGAAGTAAAGACAGTTGGTATTGCATGCGATCACGCAGGTTTTCCATTGAAGCAATTTGTATTGGAATATTTGGAAAAGAAGGGTTATCCTGTAAAGGATTATGGTACATACAGCGATGCGAGTGTAGACTATCCTGACTTCGGTCATGCTCTTGCTAAAGGCATTGAGAGCGGCGAAGTATATCCAGGTATCGGCATTTGCGGCAGCGGCGAAGGTATCGCCATGACATTGAATAAGCATCAGGGTGTACGTGCCGGATTGGCATGGTGCAAGGAGATTGCTCATTTGGTTCGTCAGCACAACGATGCCAACGTATTGGTACTTCCAGGTCGTTTCGTAGACAACAAGACCGCCGAGGCTATTCTCGACGAGTTCTTTGCCACAACATTCGAGGGTGGCCGTCACGAGCGTCGCGTCAAGAAGATTCCTGTTCAGCAGTAAAGTTCTGAATGGATAAAAAAGAATTAAGGCTGAGTCATCGCATGATGGCTCAGCCTATTTTTTATTTCAATAAGTGGTAGAAAATCAACCTTCAATCATCCAATCTTCAATGGTTCCCGTTTCTGAAGATACCCAATAGCAGAGAAATGGCTTAAAGACAGAAAAGGCACAGAGCTCGACTTCATCATCAACTACGACATTAAGTATCGTATGGGCGATGAGCTGAACAAGAACGAGGAGTAAAACGAAGAACCCCTGTTGCTGATGCTTGTCAAGTAGTATCTGCAACAGGGAGTCTTCGTTGTATCATTTTAAAACTCGATATGCTCACTAGAAGGATAGCGAAAAGCAAACCAAGTTTGATCATCTTTGTTTGTAATAACAAAATCACCTAAAGTTATAATGTCCATTCCTATGATAACATCATAATCCCCGATGTCACCAGACAAGCTTCAATACCTGTGAATTCTAAACATCCATCTACATAAATGTTTATTTTGTAAACAGATGAGTCCATGCATCCTCCGACACCCTCGATTTGTGTTTGTCGAACAGGTTTTAATCCCAAAGCATCAATTACGGCTGACGAAATAATCGTATTGGTAGCTCCAGTATCCCAAACAGTAGATTCTACCTCACATCCTGATACCAATACCCCCTTCTTTCTTTCAAAAAAAGGAGTAATAACGCAATCAGTTTGGATTGTATTTACTCTACATGGATGCTTCTTACTAATCTTTTGCATATCTACAGAGATTATAAAAGTCTAGCAAGGGCGTACAGAAACAAACTTTGCCACATGTCCCTCAGGAATTCCTGGCACTACTATCGAATAGCTAACAGGATATTTCTTTTCAAACTCCTCTATAGGAAGAACGAAGACTTTCAACTTCTTTTCCTTCATAATTTACTTCTTTCTTAAATAGCATATCAAACTAAGCCATTCTTCTTCAACAAATCTGTCAATTCTTTCCCCTTTAAAGTACTCCGCTCCGATTTATCATAAACATAAAGCAAGCCGAGACCATCCTCTATATCAGCTAACACAACTGTTATAATACGGGCACCGCCACTTTTACCAGTTCCTTTCGATTTGATAGCCATACGAACCTTACGCAAGCCACCACCTAAATCTGCACCTAAAGAAGGGGAAGAACTCAACTCATTCATCAATTCCTTCAAATCAGATTTAAAAGACCTGTAGCGCTTATTCAATCGTTTAGCTTCCCTTTCAAAAGAAGGGAACGTATATATCTTACAACTCATTCAACACATCCTCCAATGGTTTAAGCTCTAGCTTTCCTTCACGATAGGATTTCAGCTCATGGAGGGCATTGTCAAAACCTGAAAGAATTTCTTCTTTAGTCATACAAGGCTCTTCTTGAACCATACACGCCTCATTTGCCTCTTTATTTGCAAAGAGGTTTCTTATCCTATCCAAAAGATGGATATCTTGTGTATTAAGCACCTGACGAATAATATCATTCTGTGCTGCTTGTATATTTAATGCTGTCATACAAACTCCTTTTTTTAAATTTGCTTTCTAAATACCAAATATCACTTATTTCCTGCAAAAGTACACAGAAGTTTTCAAACTACCAAATATTTTCAGGCAAATCTACAAAAAAGCTGGTATTTCCTTTGATTTTCAGTGGATTATTAGTATTATTGCATTATTAAATGCACGCAAGCGTATGATACCAAAGGATAATGCGTATGATACAATCGTAGAATACGGAAGAAGTTGTCGGAAAAGACAGATGAAGTTGTCGGAAAAGATAGTATAGGTTATCGGAGAAGTTAACTCCGTAGGCCGCACAACAGCTGTTGTGCGCTTGCATAACAGCTGATATGCGCTCGCACAACACCTGTTGTGCATGCGTAGACCAGCTGATGGGCGCCTATTGCAAACCAACATTACTCGCTGATGTTTTTATCAATCATTTTGCCACAAAAAACACAGTCCTATTTGTTATCTTACCGGAACAACCCAATGTCAAAGAAACAAAAAAAGGATGCCACACTAGGTGACATCCCCATATGAGAATCAAATACCCAAACTTTACTTGCTCTCTTCCTCAGCCTTCTTGGTCTCAGGTGCATTAGGACCATAGTAACCATAGTAAGCCTGGTAACGGGTGTAACCCCAGTTAGCCTGAGCCTTCTCTGGATCGAGCTGCTTAGCCTTGTCGAGAACCTTGATAGCCTCCTGGTAAACAACCTTGCGGCCGTTAGGATCCTGCAAGTTACCAGCCTTGCTGTTGTAGCAAGCACCCAGATAAGTAAGAACAACTACGTTATCCTCCTTTGCAGCAAGAGCCTGCTTCAAACACTTGATAGCGTTGTCTGCATCGTTCTTCTGGATATACATCATACCCTTGTTGGCAAGAGCTACAAAGTTGTTAGGGTTCTTTGCGATAGCATTGTCCAAAAGTTCAGCCTGCTCCTTGTCCATCTTCAAGCTTGAATACATAGAGTTCAAACCATCGAGAACAACCTCATTGGTCTCGTCCTTTGCAAAGATATCCTTGAGCTTGTTAACATAGGCAAGAGAATCCTCGTGAGTCTTCAAGCCGTCCTTCATCACATAGAGCTTGAGGTTGAGGGCATCCTTAGCCTCCTTCTCACTCTTCATGGCGATGTCGCAATACTTCTCGCAACGGGCTGCATCCTTAGCCTGGTATGCATAACGGGCTGCAAAGAGAGCTACCTGACCGATATAGTCCTTCTCGCCATCCTTCTGCTTCTGGTCTACAGAAGCGAAGAGAGGCTCATTGTCTGTATCGAGGAAAGCACCCCAATACTTCAATACCTCATCAGCCTTATTGTTCTGGGCTGCAGTCTGACCCGCATTAACGAGCTGAACACGAGCACCCCATACACGGCTAGCGTTGTTGTTAAACTTAGGAGCAACCTTACCCTTAGCGTTAGGAAGCTGGTCGTACTTGTAGCACTCAATAGCATTGATCAATGCATTGTAAGCGCCCTCAGACATAGCAGCCTCGTCAACCGGGTCGTTCTTCTTCATGATCTGATTGGTCTGCTGGATACTCTGCTGGTCGTTGAACTGCTTCATAGCGAGATCAACGAGCTTGTTGTAAGCCTTGGCCTTCTCTGCATCGTTAGCCATCTGACCCAAATTCTGCTTAACCAAAGCCTCAGCCTCGGCATAAGACTTAGCCTTCATGACAGCCTTGAGAGCGTCACTGTCGCCTGCGAATGCTGATGTGGCACCTAGTACCATCATTGCAGCTACTAAAAACTTTTTCATTTTTCTTAATGAGTTTAAAAGTTGTTGTTATTTATTTTTTACGCGTCTTTTCTTTTATTCGAAATTTACGTTGCCGAATCGGTATCCTCAGCTTCAGATGCTTCGTCAGCGAGATGAGCCTCAGCCTCAGCAGCCTCTTCAGCAGTCTTGGCACCTACGGTATCATTCTCTATCTCCTCGCTCTTCTTAGCCCAGGCAGAACGGCTCTCCTCTTCTACAGAAGCCTCGAGCTCAGAACTCATCACCTTGCATACGCTGGCAATGACATCATTCTTCTTGGTAAGATTGATGAGGCGGACACCCTGGGTAGCACGGCCCATGACACGGCAATCGGCTACGGCAAGACGAATTACGATACCACTCTGGTTGATAATCATGAGGTCGTTATCATCTGTTACGTTCTTGATAGCTACCAGTCGACCGGTCTTGTCGGTAATATTCAGTGTCTTCACACCCTTACCGCCACGCTTGGTAACGCGGTAATCGAGTACGTCAGAACGCTTACCATAACCCTGCTCGCTCACTACCATCACGGTTTCCTTCTCAGGATCGTTGACAACAATCATACCTACTACAGCATCATTACCCTCATCGAGGCGCATACCACGAACACCGGTAGACGTACGGCCCATTGTACGAATCTCGTTCTCGTCGAAACGGACTGCTCGACCATTGCGGTTGGCAATAATCAGCTCGTTATGACCATTTGTCAGACGAACATCTACCACCTCATCGCCCTCTACGATGTTGATAGCAATCACACCGTTGGCACGTGGACGGGAATATGCCTCCAGACAGGTCTTCTTCACGGTACCATTCTTGGTAGCGAATACTACGTAATGGTTGTTGATGAACTCAGCGTCATTCAAACCTCTCAGACGGAGGAATGCATTCACCTGATCATCGCTCTCGATGTTGAGGAGGTTCTGGATAGCACGGCCCTTGGAGTTGCGGTCGCCCTCTGGAATCTCGTAACACTTCAACCAGTAGCAGCGGCCCTTCTTGGTGAAGAACAGCATAGTCTGGTGCATGGTAGCAGGATAGATATACTCAGTGAAGTCCTTATCACGGGTACGGGCTCCCTTAGAACCTACTCCACCACGAGCCTGCTCACGGAACTCTGACAATGGGGTGCGCTTGATATATCCGAGATGACTCACGGTGATAACCACTGGGTCGTTTGGATAGAAGTCTTCTGGATTGAACTCATGGTCATCTGGCTTAATCATGGTACGACGTGCGTCACCATACTTCTCCTTCACCTCGTTGAGTTCGTCCTTCATTACCTTCTTGCAGAGCTCAGGATCGTTCAGAATCTGGTTCAAGTAGTCGATGGTCTTCATCAACTCGTTGAATTCATTGTGCAACTGCTCCAGACGCAAGCCTGTCAACTGGCTGAGGCGCATATCCACGATGGCCTTACTCTGAAGTTCATCGAGTTCGAAGCGCTTCTCTAAGTTGCGCTGGGCATCAGATGGAGTCTTGCTGGCTCTGATAATATGTACCACCTCGTCGATGTTGTCGCAGGCAATGATCAAGCCCTCGAGAATATGAGCACGTTCCTGAGCCTTCTTCAGTTCGAACTGAGTACGGCGGATTGTAACATCATGACGATGTTCTACGAAATACTTCACACACTCCTTCAAACTCAAAAGACGTGGGCGCCCATTAACAAGAGCGATGCAATTCACTGAGAATGAACTCTGAAGAGCAGTCAGCTTAAAGAGTTTGTTCAAAAGAACATTAGCATTGGCATCACGCTTTACATCAACAACGATACGCATACCCTGACGGCCAGACTCATCGTTTACGTTAGCGATGCCATCTACTCTGCCTTCCTTGGCAAGGTCAGCAATAGCCATCACGAGCTGCTCCTTGTTAACACCATAAGGAATCTCGGTGATAACAATCTTATCATGGTTTTCACCACTTTCAATCTCGGCAGTGGCACGAACCACGATTCTGCCTCGACCCGTTTCGTATGCATCCTTCACACCCTGTATACCATAGATGGTAGCACCGGTTGGGAAGTCAGGAGCAGGGATATACTGCATCAATCCATCGGTGTCGATGTCAGGATTATCGATATATGCACAGCAACCGTCAATTACCTCACCCAAGTTGTGGGTAGGCATATTGGTAGCCATACCTACGGCAATACCGTTACCACCATTTACCAGAAGATTAGGAATCTTGGTAGGCATCACGGTAGGTTCCTGCAGGGTATCATCGAAGTTGTTGGTCATATCAACCGTTTCCTTGTCAAGGTCGTCCATGATATGCTCACCCATCTTGGAGAGGCGGCACTCTGTATAACGCATGGCAGCAGGAGAGTCACCGTCAACAGAACCGAAGTTACCCTGTCCGTCAATCAAGGTATAACGCATGTTCCACTCCTGTCCCATACGCACCAGAGCGCCATAAACAGAAGAGTCGCCGTGAGGGTGATACTTACCGAGCACCTCACCAACAACACGCGCACATTTCTTATAAGGTTTGTCACTGGTGTTTCCAATGCCGAGCATACCGTAAAGAATACGGCGGTGCACAGGCTTGAAACCATCGCGTACATCAGGGAGGGCACGAGCCACGATAACTGACATCGAATAATCGATGTAGCTCGACTTCATCTCCTCCTCAATGTTGATCTTCATGATTCTATCATGATCCATTGTCTGATTTTCGTCCATTTCTTATATTAATGTATTATTGTTTATTCGTTACTTTCAAAACGCCTGTTTTCCATCCGGAAATCGCGTTTAAGGGCATTTCCTTGCGTTCTAAGCCGTTTTACCCTTTTGAAATTCCCGACAAAGATACAAAAAAAAATGATACTAAAACGCTTTAGAGGCGAAAAATCGCATTATTTTAGCATTATTTGTATTTTAACAAAGCAAAAAAGTTGGCATATCATTTGCTATTATTGAAAATAATGTGTACTTTTGCACTGAGATATTTAAAAATATAAGCAAATATGATAAATCCGTTTTCACATATACAGGACATACTGAACAGAAGTAGCAAAGAAGCAGCACGCACCTTGGGAAGAGAAATCAGCGTGGAGCATCTGATGCTGAGTCTGATCAGCCAGAACGACAGCGATGTCAACAAGCTTCTGAAGGGCGCAGACATCAGTCCGATGGCTTTCAGCGGAGTCCTTAACAGCAAACTGGAAAAGCGTGTGGAAGAAACTCCTGCCGATAACATGAAGGAGAACAGCCACATCCCATTCAGCCAGATAACAGACAGCATTATCAGAGACTCTATCCGCGAGGCAAACAACTACGAGCACTCCAAGATTGTAGAGCCAAGACATCTGCTGCTTGCCATCTTGAGAAATGACAAGAACCCTGTAGCCAACTGGCTGAGTCAACTGGGCTTAAGCTACGACCGTGCCATCGAAATGCTCTATCCTACTGACAAGGATGATGAGCAGAAGACAGAAGAGTCGAAGGATTTCAAAATGGAACCACAAACACCAGATTCAGAAACCCCTGATGCTGACAGGCAGGAGGAAGCAGAGAGCCTGGAGATGGCTGGTGGAATAGAAGCAGAAGATGACTACAACGAGCAGAACGACATGATGGAAACTGACGAAGAGCCATTCGATATGGAAAAGGACCAGAACCCGATGAGACTGTCTACCCGTTCAAATGGAACTCCGCGCAAAAAGAGCAGCACCCCTACCATCGACAAATTCAGTTTCGACCTGACCAAGGCTGCAGCCGATGGAAAACTGGATCCTGTCGTGGGCAGAGAGAAGGAGATTCAGCGTGTGCTCGAGATTCTGGGTCGCAGAAAGAAGAACAACCCAGTATTAATAGGTGAACCGGGTGTAGGAAAGAGTGCCATCGTAGAAGGACTGGCACAGCTCATCAACAACCAGGAAACATCGCCTATGTTCTTCAACAAGCGTCTGGTAAGTCTCGACCTGACAGCCATCGTTGCAGGAACCAAATTCCGCGGACAGTTTGAAGAGCGCATCAAGAATGTCATCAAGGAACTGGAGGACCATCCGGAGATCATCATCTTCATAGATGAGATTCATACCATGATAGGCGCCGGTTCCGGCGAAGGAAGCATGGATGCAGCAAACATTCTGAAACCAGCCCTGGCAAGAGGTATCATCCAGTGTATCGGTGCCACCACGCTCGATGAGTATCGCAAGAGCATTGAGAAGGACGGAGCCTTGGAGCGCCGTTTCCAGAAGGTTATCGTTGAACCAACTACACGCGAAGAGACCCTGCTGATACTGCACAACATCAAGGAACATTACGAGAAGCACCACTGTGTGAGATATACAGACGAGGCTCTCGAGACATGTGTCAAACTGACAGAGCGCTATATCACCGACCGCCACTTCCCAGACAAGGCTATCGACGTGATAGATGAAGCCGGCTCGCGCGTACATATTAATAATGCAAGTGTTCCTGCTCCATATATCAAGCTGGAAAAAGAACTGAAAAAGATAATCAGCAAGAAGCAGCAGGCTGTAGCAAACCAGAACTTCGAGATGGCAGCCTCATGCAGAGATGCCCAAACCAAGATCGAGAAAGAGATTGAGGACATGAAGGCGCAATGGCAGCAGGGAGAGATTGGCGAATATGTTGAGGTGACAGCCGAAGATATTGCCAACGTTATCAGCATGATGACCGGCGTACCAGCCCAACGCATGGCAGAGGGTGAAAGCAAACGTCTGAAAGATCTGGAACACAACCTGAAGCACAAGGTGATTGCTCAGGATAATGCCATCAACAAGATGGTAAAGACCATTCTGAGGAACCGTGTAGGCTTGCGCGACCCTAACCATCCTATTGGCGTATTCATGTTCCTGGGTCCTACAGGTGTAGGTAAGACCTACCTTGCCCAGAAACTTGCCGAAGAAATGTTTGGTTCGAAAGATTCACTCATCAGAATAGACATGAGCGAATTCTCCGAGAGTTTCAACACCTCACGTCTGGTAGGTGCACCTCCAGGATACGTAGGCTATAACGAAGGTGGACAGCTGACCGAAAAGGTACGCCGCAAACCATACAGCATCGTATTGCTCGACGAAATAGAGAAAGCCAACAGCAAGGTATTCAACCTGCTCTTACAGGTACTCGACGAAGGAAGACTTACCGATGGCAACGGCAGACTCATCGACTTCCGCAACACCATCATCATCATGACCTCTAATGCAGGAACCCGCCAGCTGAAAGATTTCGGCAGAGGCGTTGGCTTTACTTCTGCAGGTATAAAAGGCGGATTGGCGATGGATGAAAAAGACAAGGAGTATGCCCGCAGCATCGTCCAGAAGAGTCTGAGCAAGCAGTTTGCTCCAGAGTTCCTGAACCGTCTCGACGACATCATCACCTTCGACCAGTTGGATCTCAATGCCATCAAACGCATCATCGACCTCGACCTGGAAGGACTGGTCAAGAGAATAGAAGACTTGGGATACCATTTTCAGATTACCGAAAAGGCAAAGGAGATGGTAGCCAAGAAGGGATACGATGTGCAGTTTGGTGCCCGCCCACTCCGCCGCGCCATCCAGACCTACATCGAAGATTCCGTTTGCGAGATGTTACTCGATGGCACAATGAAGCCAGGCGACACCATCTCGGTAGGCAAGAATTCAAAAAAAGAAGAATTGACATTCAAGAAACTATAATCAGAAGAGGGACTATCCACTGGCGATAGTCCCTCTTTTATTATGAACCCGGTATAGCAACCCACGAACTTTAGTTAATAAGAGTTAACCACGAGAAAAGTTTAGGCAATAATTTCTTATTTCAAAAAATATTCATTACCTTTGCATCTGCTTTTGGGCAAAAAGCCATGATGGCTCAGTTGGTAGAGCAACGCATTCGTAATGCGTGGGTCGCGGGTTCGAGTCCCGCTCGTGGCTCTTTCTTGTGAAAGGAGTTAGTATTTTCCTTCGCGAGATTAGCACATCGGTAGTGCACGGGCTTCCCAAGCCTGTGAGGCGGGTTCGACTCCCGTATCTCGCTCAGAACATCAGTAACCCAGGGTTGAACCCTGGGTTACTTGTTTTTATTAACATCTTTTCAGCCTTCTATAGCAACAAAATCACTTTTTTCGAGTTATTATATAAATTAAACTAAGATAAAAGAATAATAATGAAGAAACATATCATACTTGTACTGGCGCTCGTCCTGTCTTCAGGGTCTCTTTTCGCACAGAGTTCACACATGACCGATGATCAGGTCATGAGCTTTGTGGTGAAAGAACATGAGCGTGGCACATCCAATTCACAGATTGTTACCAAACTGATGCAGCAAGGCGTAGACATCTCCCAGATTCGACGTGTACGCAATAAGTATCAGAAAATGTCGCAGCAGAACGAGCTCTACAGCACAACCGCTGCAGGAAATGCAGGCAACAAGAGAATGCGGACCAACAATGGTAAGCAAAGAGAAGATTACCAGGACAAGGACAATGAGAAGCAGGCTTCAACCTATAGCAATTATCGCATCCAGAGCAAACAGAACGACAGCTACTATTCATCTTATGATGAGAATAATCCTGACTATGCTAACTTCAGCAAGGAGATGAATGCACTGGTTCCAGATACAGCTACCATGGTTAAACAGATGCAGGCTGAACTCGGCATCAAGCGAAACAAGGTATTCGGCCGTGACATCTTTAATAACAAGGATCTCAGTTTCGAGCCAAATATGAACATCGCCACCCCACAGAACTATCGACTGGGACCTGGCGATGCCGTCATCATAGATATCTATGGCGCCTCTCAGAAAACCATCGAGAGCACCGTTTCGCCAGATGGTGAAGTAACCATCGAGGGTTATGGTCCAGTCAGCGTTTCAGGCTTGACCGTAGCTCAGGCTAATGCCCGCCTACGCAATACCGTGGGCAGCAGATACCGATCAAGCCGAATCAAACTCACCGTAGGACAGACCAAGACCATCATGGTAAACGTGATGGGCGAGGTTAAGATTCCGGGCACCTATACCCTCTCAGCCTTCGCTACCGTATTCCATGCCCTCTACATGGCAGGCGGAACCAACGATCTGGGTACATTGCGAAACATCAAGGTTTACAGACATAATAAGCTGGTAACAGTTGTTGATATCTACGACTACATTCTGAACGGCAAGCTGACGGGTAATGTCCGTCTTGCCGACAACGATGTTATCGTAGTAGGTCCATACGACTGTCTCGTAACCATTGCCGGAAAGGTTAAGCGCCCGATGATCTACGAAATGAAGAAGAACGAGAGCGTCAATTCCCTTCTGAAGTATTCCGGCGGTTTTACAGGCGATGCTTATAAGAAATCGGTAAGACTGAACCGCAAGACAGGCAGAGAACATGCCGTATATAATGTTGGGGAGTTCGACTTCTCAAGTTTCCGCATCGATGACGGCGACTCAATCAGCGTAGACAGCATCCTGCCACGCTACGCCAACACCGTAGAGGTGAAAGGAGCCGTATTCCGTCCGGGCATGTACAATCTGGGCGAACAGATCAACAGCGTACGTACCCTGGTAGAGCATGCCGAAGGATTGACCGAGGAAGCCTTCACCAACCGTGCCGTGATGCACCGCATGAAGTCAGACCGCTCACTCGAAGTAGTAAGTGTAGACATCGCCGGCATCATGAACGGCAAGACACCAGACATCCCATTGAAGGAAAATGATGTACTCTTCATCCCTACCCGACAGGAAAAGATTGTAGAGCGCACCCTCACCATCCGTGGCGAAGTACAGTATCCAGGCGTCTATCAATATGCTGACAATGAGACCCTCGAAGACTTCGTTCTTCAGGCAGGCGGCTTGACCGACAAGGCTTCAACAGTTAATGTAATGGTAAGCCGTAGAGTAATGGATGCCAAGGCTTTACGTCCAGACAGCGTTATCGCCAAGACCTACACCCTATCTCTGAAAGACGGCTTCGTTATCGACGGTACTCCAGGTTTCAAGCTGATGCCATTTGATGAGGTAATGATTCGTCAGAGTCCGGCATATATAGAGCAGCAGAACGTATCAGTTACGGGTGAAGTAATGTTTGCTGGTCTCTATACATTAGACCGTCGCAACGCCCGCCTGAGTGAACTCTTCAAGAAGGCAGGTGGCGGAACTGATCAGGCATACCTCAAGGGAGCCCGCATCATCCGCAAAGCCAACGAACAGGAGAAGCAGCGCATGGAGGCAGTATTAAAGATGCAGCGCGAAGAGATGCAGAAGAATCTTCTGCAGCTTGCCGCCAGCAGCAACAACTCTAGTGCACTCACCCAGAGTTCAAAGGATGTAGAGCAGACCAACATAGAGAAGTTCAATGTACCTAGCGAATATCCTGTAGGTATCGACCTTCCAGAAGCATTGGCGAACCCAGGCAGCGATGCCGACATCATTCTGCGTGAGGGCGACCGCCTGGTAATTCCTCAGTACAATGGTACGGTAAAGATCAATGGTGCCGTGATGTTTGCCAACACGGTAGCCTACGAAAAGGGCAAGAAGGCAAGCTATTACATCGATCAGGCAGGTGGTTTTGCCGCAGATGCATTAAAGAGCAAGGCATACATCATCTACATGAACGGCAAGGTAGCCAAGCTCTCTCATGGTGCCAAAGTGCAGCCAGGCAGCGAGATTGTCATCCCAGCCAAGTTGAAGCGCAAGATGAGTACAGCCGAAATGATGAGTATGGGAAGCAGCATGAGCAGCATCGCCGCCATGATTGCTACGATTGCTAATATGAGTAAGTAAAGAATAATCAAACACCTATAAGAAAGGAGTCATTCTATGAAATATCCTATAGGAATACAAGATTTCGAAAAGCTACGTACAAATGGATATTCGTATGTAGACAAGAGCCGATTCGTGTACAAGTTGGCGACAGAGGGAGAATACTATTTCCTGAGTCGCCCACGCCGATTCGGAAAGAGCCTCTTTCTGTCTACTTTGGAAGCATACTTCCAGGGTAAGAAAGAACTCTTCAAGGGCTTAGCCATATATGACTTGGAGACCGAATGGAAGAAATACCCTATATTCCATATCAATCTCAACACAGCCAACTTTCGAGAGAAAGACAGCCTGTATACAGTGCTTAATGACTACCTCACAACTTGGGAAAGCAAATATGGAACCCGTGAGTCTGAAGCCACACTTGCCCTTCGTTTCAAGGGTGTGATAGCAAGAGCTGCGGAGAAAGAAGGATGTGGTGTCGTAATACTTATTGATGAATACGACAAGCCTATACTTCAGACCCTGCGTGACCCAGAGTTACAGGCAGAACACCGTGCACAGCTGAAAGCATTCTATTCGGTATTGAAGACACAAGACCGATATATCAAGTTTGCATTCCTCAC
>CAVBFV010000062.1:0-13330 GCA_963594575.1 Lachnospiraceae bacterium
GGAGAACATCAGGACGATTCGCTTTATGCTTCATCCTTGTATTATATGGGAAAATGCTTTCTGCTGAATGATAGTATGGAGCAGGCAAAGAGTTGCCTGGAAAAGTCGTATTCCATATCTGACAGCCTCCATAATATGAATTTAATATGCTTGGCATTGGATAAGCTGATTGAAGTCGAAGAACAGCTGGCACCTGATACTGCATTGAAATATGCAAAGGCTTTGGTGAAGATGTATGATTCCATGCCAAATGTATCTATATATAATAAGGTGGCTGCACGATTGAGGTTATGTGATAATTTCATGTTTGTGGATAGCTTACGTCAAGCGTTATGTGAAGGTCAGATTGCTTTAAAACTGGCAATGAAAGATGCGGATAGAAATCTGTATTCTTTTGTTTGCCAAGATTTGGCAAATGTTTATGAGAAAGTTGGGGAAAAAGATAGTTGTTTGTTTTATGCTCGACAAGCTTATAGCTCAAATGGTACAGATAGACTTTCTTGTCAGTTGATGTTGGCTTCTGCATATATTTCTGTAGATTCAATAGAGCGAGCTTTTGCTATATTGAAACAAGCAATACCGAAAACGCCGGAAGACCGCTATTCCGTGTTTTTTATGCAAAGTCAAGCTGCAATGAAAACTTCGAATTATATGTTGGCTAAGACTTTTGGGGACTCTGCAAATTCATGCTTGCAAAATATGTATCGATCTGCATTGCAAGCTAAGATTAACTATTATACTTCTTTTTTGAAGAAAGAAAGTGAAAGGGCAAAGATGCAGGGTAAAGCAGAAATGCAGCGATGGGTATTTGGTTTGATAGTGCTTTTGGGTTTGATAATTATTTTGTTTGTCTTGTATGCTTATTGGTCATATAGAAAACGATCATTAGCTCGCATTGCTCACGAACAGGAAATATTCAGCCAAAAGCAGCAAATGATGGAGAAATTACACCAAGAAGAACTCTCGCATAGGGATGTGCAATTGTCTGTAATGCGTACCTATTTACTAAAGAAGATAGAGGTTGTTGAAAAATTAAATTCGAGTGTTCCGAATGAGAGTAAGCATATTGTGCTTTCCGATAATGATTGGACAGAGTTAGAAGTCTTCTTAGATAGTGTAGAGGATTTGTTTGTGTCGAGACTAAAGAAAGAGCATCCTAATTTGTCCAATGCTGACGTGCGATTAATGATGCTGTTGCGTTTAAAGTTATCGCAAAAGACTTTAGCATCTATCTATTGTGTGAGCGAGAAAGCTATTAAGCAAAAGTTGTTCTTGTATAAGGATAAGGTCGGCATTAAAAATGAGCATTTTTCGCTTCGTAATTATATAGAAAACTTCTAGGAATAGGGGCTATATAGTGCTTTTTAGACCTTCTAAGTCTGGGGGGGGCAATTGTAAGTTCTTAGTTCTTAGAGCTATATGCAATTTGTGTAATGGTATAGAAATAGACCTGCTTTATTTGGATGGAATCGGAAAACTATGTAATTTTGCAGCCGAGATTCAATAACATCTAAAAAGTAAGAATATGAAGAAGGTAAAAATGCTAATTTCGTTTCTGTTGTTTCTGCTGTTTACTTCTATTCAAGTGAAAGCAGGGGATACTCCTAAAGCGCAAGATATTCCTGTGTATAAAAAGGTGTCGCATTTGGGAACGCGAACAGCAGAACCTAGTGTTACTGCAAGTTTAGAGCAAAATCAGCTTGCAGTTGGTGTAAGTCATTATACGGGCATTGTAAAAGTCTATGTCTATGGAGACAATGGAAGCCTGATGGTTAGTTCTTCTGTCGCTATAGAAGGTAATGGATTGTGCACTTTAGATTTGTCCGCATTCGAGAATGGTTCTTATAATGTAACTGTAGAACTAGGAAACGTAATTTATTGGGGCATGTTTGACATATAGGGTAGATTCTTATAATTGATAATATTTTTGTCGACTAAATATATCCAGACACAACTGGTCAAAGCGTACCTTCTAAGAAGCACGATAGTCTTCCAAGATAGTTAACATGATATAAACTCTTAATCTTATTTTAAAATTTATAGAATATGAAGATTTTTAATTACCTAAACTTAGTAGGGAAGGAAATTACTACTAAGGAAATGGAACTAGTCAGGGGTGGTACTAGTGATAGTGGTGGTACTTGTCGTGCTAATGGTTGTGGTGCTAACGAAAAAGTTATGGCTAATAAACTTATGGCAAATTTTAGAAGTGTTAATAAGGATTTGATAACAAAATTGCAAAATCCGAATGATACAACTTCTGCTCCAATTGATTCTATCCGTTAAGATATTTATAGAGATGAAAACTAGTACTTTAGTTTTCATCTCTATTTCTGATAAAATAAAAAAATAGAGATGTTGCATAAATATATTCCGGTTCAATATAATAGATTATATTATGTATATGATTGCATGGATGGAAGTCTTTATCCTTGTGATAAAAATGTATATTTTGCATTTCGAAAATATACATTTAGTGAATTGTTGGAAAAGTATAAGAATAATAACCCAGAAGGAAGTATTAGTAATTTTATACAAATGCTTTTAAAGGCAAATTCTTTTTATCATTGCGAGCTAAGCCAATATCCTAAAGTTGATGAAAATATGGTATTAGATTCTTTGGCTAGAGTTCCTAATATCATATTGGCAGTTACCAAGGAATGCAATCTTGCTTGTAGATATTGCTGTTATGGAAGTTTATATGTCCAAAACACTACTGCAGCAGAGTGGAAAGCTGATATGGATGTTCGTGAATATTTAGAAGTCTTATTGAAATTAAGAATTAAAAATGGAAATCGTGCTGATTTTCAAATTTCATTTTATGGTGGTGAACCCTTATTGGCTTTCAGTAAAATACAGCAATGCGTAACATTGGCAGATCAGTTGATGCCTGATGTTCATATCACTTATGTAATAACAACTAATGGTATATTGTTGGATAAGTATATGTCATATTTAGTAGAGCATCATTTTCATATATTAATAAGTCTTGATGGAAATGAAAAAAATAATCAATATAGAGTATTTAAAAATGGAATAGAAAGCTTTAACATTGTTGTGAAAAATATTAATCTTCTCTATGCTTCTTATCCTGTTTTTTTTCAAAAGAATGTGAATTTTTCTACAGTTCTTCATGGGAAAAGTAATTGTTTGGATGCTTTGATTTTCTTTTCTAAATGGAATAAAACACCTCTCTTTTCTAATGTAGTAGAGACTGATGTAAGGAAAAACGTCAAGTACTATCAAGAGATTTTTAAGATGCATGAATATTCTACAGGTGAAATAATTAAAATGAAGACGAATTATCCAAATGTATATACTTCTTTATTCCCGATGAAAAGTGGACAATGCTACTTATGGAGCAAACGCTCTATTGAAAAAGTAGATGGTTTGTTGCGCAGACAATGGAATGGTTATGTGACGAATAGCTGTTTTCTTTTTTCTTCGAAAGTTTTTGTATCTGTAGATGGAAGTATTTTTTTATGTGAAAAGTCTTCTTGGAAATTTAAATTTGGTTTTATTTCTAAAGAAGGGGTACATTTATATCTAAATAAGATTAATGGCTATTATAAGAAAATATTTGATAAATACAAGTCGCAATGTGCTGATTGTTATAAAATTAAAGGATGTAATTGTTGCTATTTTGCCGAAAGTGAATCTGTTGAAGGTGGGAAATGTTTCGTATCTCATAACCGAGCTATAGATGAACTTGAGGAAATGTTGAACAATAAAATTTAAAATTATGATCCTTATAAGATTATTTCCGTTTGTGTATGCTGATTATATAGATAATAAAATACTCTTGTATGACACACTTCAGTCTTCTGTAATGATTGAAGAATTTGAGGGAAAAGTCAAGTTAAAGAATAGAATTAATTTATTATTGTTTGAAACCCCTATAAATAATCGATTGGCTCAAAAAATAGCGTTAGAGAAAAAGGGTGTAGTGTCTAGAGTATCAAACTCTGAACAAGTATATTTATCTGATGGATTATCCTATTTGTCTGATAATTTTGAAAGCGTGTTAGATGCTAATAAAACAGATAAAGTCTTCTCTTTAGTAAAAAGAATATTTGTCAGTTGTACAGATTCTATTGATGTGTTTTCTCATAATATGAGGAAACAGTATCATGTTATGGATTCCCAAATGTTTCAAAACTTGAAGAATAAAGTCGGACTTTTTACCTATTTGCAGAAGCTTTTTGTTTGTATAGATGAACTTTCTTTTTTTAACATAAAAAATATCTTGTCAGAAATGGAAGGACACTATGAGATATTCTTATTGATGTCGATAGAGGATTATGTAAAACTTGAACACTCGTTAGAAAATTTAAACTGTAAATATTGTATTTTAGTATATGAGTCAGGATGGTTTGTGAAGCAGATTGAACAGATATTTAATGATACACGAGTTTCTGTAGTAGATTTTTTAGTTAAAAATGAATATGAACTAAATAATCTTACGATAGCCGGTATCTCTAATAACCCCAAGTTAAAAATATCTTTTGACTTAAATGCATGTTGTGAAGAAAAAATTAGAAATATGATGTGCTATAGTATACAAGATATTCTAAGTATGTCTGTACAATGTAAGGAAATGATACGAAACGAATGGATTAATTTTAATTATTGGGGAGATTTATATATTAACGACAAAGGTGATTTGATGCAGAACTTTAACTCTGTATTGGGGAATCTTATGGATTGGTCCAATGTCCATTTAGAGAACTTGTTGTCTGATGAATCTTTGTGGAGTATGGTGCGAAGAAAGGCAAAATTTTGTTCTCGATGTTTGTTCCGTAACGTTTGTCCTCCTGTTTCTTATACAGAAAAAGTTTTAGATATAACATTTTGTGAATTTTTTAATGATAAAAATAAGTATGAAATGTAATAAAATTCTAGTTGCTCTCTGTTTCTTTATGGTAATTTTATGTCAAATTGCTAGTGCTAGAAATTTAATAGCAAGGGATATGGGAGCTAACAAAGGTGATGTTCCTGCAACCATTGCTATCCTTGATTCTGATAGTAACGTTGTTGCCAAAAACATGACTGGTATCTCGGATTCTACTGTAATCTCTCTATCTGATGTAGAGGTGATAGGGCATCGCAAAAACATAAAGTTGTCTGGTCATAATTTACTCGTAGACGTAGAGCATGATTCTATTCTTAACCATCAGAATGATATATATGAACTGATTGGTAAGGTTCCTGGTGTCTTACATGTAGGGAATTCGTTCAATGTGTTGGGTAAGGGAGCACCGGTCTATTATTTAAACGGGCGTAAGGTGAGAGATCAAAGTCTTATCGATAACTTACCGGTTGATCAAATCAAATCTTTAAAAATCGTTGCCATGCCAGGGGCGGATTATGACACGTCGGGTTCACCTGTGATTGATATAAAAACTAAGATTTTAGGAGATGGTGTGGCTTTTAATGCCATCGGAAATATCACTCAGGCAAAGCATTTGGCTCATAAAACAGGTTTCTCTTCAACATACAATTCTGGAAAATTTGATTTGTATGGTAAGTATTACTATAGGAGAAATAATGCTTCCGAAAGTTCTGATTATGATAAACAGGTATTAGCTGATACCATTTGGAATAAAATGCAACATATTGAAAGCTTAACGCATTCTGGTAGTCATACTTATTCTGCTGGTATGACTTATCATCTGTCTGATAAATCAGAACTAGGAATGCTTTATAGTGGAATGTACATGGATGGAAAGGTTGAGACTCGGGATACATTTAGTGTAGTGCCAAATGCAGGAACAGCATTTTATCTCTTTGATAAGAATAAATCCAAAAACAACCTCCTTACGCATCATGTCAATATGTATTATGATGCAAGTTTGAATCATGCCTGGCACGTGAGTGTAGTGATGGATTATATTTCTAAAGCATCGAACACTAATTCTGCTTTAAAGGAAAATCATATAGATACGAGTTCTGAGGTTTCATATATGGGACATTCTAAATGGAATGTCCTGGCTTCTAATTTCCATGCTACCCATGATTTTGGAAAGTGGGGCACTTTGGGTATGGGATATGATTTCAGCTATAGTGAGGGAATAGACAAGATAGATTATGAACGATTGAAGTTCGATGGTCGCTTTGAGAATAAGGAAGTTAAAAATGCAGTATTTATCAACTACGAATTACCCTTGGGGGACTTTTCTTTAAGTACAGGAATACGTTATCAAAATCTATATTCCCGTCGGAAAAATGAAAAGGCGTCTGTGATAGAAACGCATAGTGATAATACATTCTTGCCAATGGTAACACTAAGCTATAGTCATGGATTGTTGGTGCAGAATCTTAGCTATTCGGTAGGAACAGAGCGGGCTAATTATGCAGATATGAATGATAATGTGAAGTATGTGAACCGTTATGAGCAATCTAAGGGTAATAGCCAGTTGAAGACTGCCATCACTCATGGCTTGTCTTATCTGTTGATGTATAAGTCTTTGTTTCTTACATTAAATTATGATTATGTTTATCGTCCATTATTGCCGGTGATTTATTCTTTGGAAGGTAACTCAGCTATAACGGTTTCGTCACAAAATAATTTGTCGCATCGTCAAGCTTTATCGGCGATGTTGAATTGGCGTAATACCTATAAATGCTATACTGCTTCGTTGACAGGATTCTTTCAGAAGTCAATTATGCATTATCCGGGTATTGATGGAACAACATTTCATGATGGACATCCGTCGACAATTCTTAATTTTGATAATGATTTCAAGCTTCCTAAGCATTTTCTGCTCTCTCTGTCTTGGCAACAAGTCTGGGGTGGATACATGGAGTCGATAAATGTAAAATCATCTTCTTCTGTCAATTTGAGTATCAAAAAATCTTTCTTGAACGATAGATTGCGGTTATCATTAGATGGGTATGATATTTTTAATGGAGATAGAAATCGTGCTTGTAGACAGATCTATAATGTTAGATCTAGTTTTAATACAAAGTATGAAACTCGAAAAGTAGGATTGACGTTAACATATCGTTTCCATAAGATAAAAGAAAGAGAGAATCAAACATCAGCAGAGGTAGAAATGAAGAGACTTGGTATTCCGGAAGAATAGACTTTTCTTTGCTATTTTCTAATGAAACTAAGACATGGGGTAACCATAAAAATCATCTTACTCTTGTCGATGCCTCCATCAGTTGTGGCTTTTGGAATGGTATGGAGTTGAGTTTGATAGCGCTTAATCTTTTCAATCAGGGCACCTACGGCAATACCGTTTGTTCAGGGGTGCCCCGTACGAGCAAGGAGTATCAGTTGAGAGGTAGAACAATATTAATGTCTATATTTTTTCATTTTTAGTAATGGCACATATAAAGATAGAACATCAGCATGACAGCATGCAATGCGGTATCACCTGCTTGCAGATGATATGTAGATATTTCGGCAGGGAATACTCTTTGGACTCTCTGTCGAAGATTTGCTTTGCAACAACGGAAGGTGTCTCCATGCTGGGCATCAATGAGGCTGCAAGAATATTGGGATTTCAAACGGTTTCGGCTAGGGCTACAATAGAGGAACTTAGCGAAACTCCGCTCCCTTGCATCCTTCATTGGAACCAGAACCATTTCGTGGTATTATATAAGGTGAAGAAGGGCAAGAAATTCTATATTGCAGACCCTGGCAAGGGAAAGACAACTTATAATCTTGAAGAATTCAGACGGCATTGGATAAGCACTCGATCTAATGACGAGGACAAGGGTATCGCCATGTTCTTCGAAACTACTCCTGCCTTCTTTACCTATCAGATGGAAGGAGAAGATAGACAGAAAGAGAAGCGTTCCTTCAAGTTCCTTCTCAGATATTTCAAGAAATACCGCAAGGCATTCTCCTGGATTGTCTTGGGATTACTTGCGGGCAGTGCCCTGCAGCTGGTGTTGCCGTTCCTTACCCAATCCATCGTGGATGTCGGTATCAAGAACCAAGACATTGGATTCATCTGGCTCATTCTCTTAGGTCAGTTGATGCTCACCGTCAGCCGAACTGCGATAGACTTCGCCCGCCGATGGTTCCTGCTCCGTATCTCCATGCGGATAAATATCTCCCTGGTGAGCGACTTCTTCATCAAACTGCTGAAACTGCCGATGTCGTTCTTCGACACCAAACTGATGGGCGACTTGATGCAGAGAATGAACGATCATAGCCGTGTGAACAACTTCCTCACCCAGCAGACGCTCAACATCACCTTTGCCATGCTTACCTTCGTGGTGTTTTCGGTGGTGCTCTTTATATATAATAAGGTGGTGTTTGCCATCTTCTTGCTTGGCAGCATCCTGTACGGAGGATGGATGGCTCTCTTCCTGCGTCGAAGAAAGGTGCTCGATTATGAACTCTTCGAGCAGCAGGCCATCAATAACAACAGGACATACGAGTTCATCACTTCTATGCAGGAAATAAAGTTGCAGGATTGTGAGCAGCGCAAGCGAAAGGAGTGGGAGGAGACACAGGTGAATCTTTTCTGGGTGCAGCAGAAATCTCTAAAACTACAGCAGACCCAGGAGGCAGGAAGTATTTTTATCAATGAGGTGAAGAATATCGTAGTGACGGTGGTTGCCGCTACGGCGGTAATCCAAGGGCACATGACCTTGGGTATGATGCTCGCCGTGCAATATATCATCGGACAGCTTAACTCGCCGGTGGAGCAACTCATGAACTTCTTCTATTCCGTTCAGGATGTGAAAATCAGTCTGGAACGAATCAATGAGATTCACCAGATGGATGATGAGAACGGAAAGGATGGCTTGCTGACTGGTCTTGAACATCCTGAGGATGGTATCCATATCAGCAACATCATGTTCAAGTATGATCCTCATGCCCTCAGAAAGACGATAGACGGGGTGGATATTCATATTCCTCAAGGTAAGGTGACGGCGATAGTGGGAGCATCGGGCAGTGGAAAGACCACGCTCATCAGATTGATGCTGGGGTACTACCCGGTGTTGGAAGGAAAAATCACCATCGGCGATACCGATATCAATCAGCTCAACAGGAAATGGTGGCGCCGACAGTGTGGAGTTGTGATGCAGGAGGGCGTCATCTTCTCGGAAAGCGTCGGGCGCAACATAGCAGTGGATGATGCAGAGATAGATCAGGAACGTTTGATGAGAGCTGCAGAGATAGCTTGCATCAAGGATTATGTGATGGTCTTGCCGCTGAAGTTCAACACCAAGATTGGGCGTGATGGCGTGGGACTGAGCCAGGGTCAGAAACAGCGCATCCTGATAGCGAGAGCTGTTTATAAGAACCCAGACTATATCTTCCTGGACGAGGCAACCAACTCGCTTGATGCCAACAATGAGCGTAATATCGTGGAGAACCTGGATAAGTTCTATCAAGGCAAGACGGTTGTGATTGTTGCTCATCGCCTAAGTACGGTAAAGAATGCCGACCAAATCGTAGTCCTCAACCAGGGAAAGGTGGTTGAGGTTGGCAACCATGAATCTTTAACCGCCAAGCGAGGGGCATATTATAATCTTGTGAAGAATCAGTTGGAATTGGGAAACTAAAATGCGTTTGAGATGGAATAAAAAGAATCAAATAATATAGAGTTGAAACTTCTTGATATTCTATCAATGTCCAATTTGGAGCGAGTTTTTTTGTTGACACATAGATAAATCTCTCTTGCAGAATCGCCAGCGATGCTGTAGAAAGGCTTCGCTGGCGATTTCTCTGTATATAATCTTACTCAATCATGTTCTTGAGTATCCATTTCCTGAAGAATGGGTCTTCTATATTCCATAATCGAAATTTTTCGTTACGAAATTTTTCGCTAAGATACAAAAAATGTAGAAGTTCAGAAGGAGAACTCCTCTCGGTTTCTCTTAGCAGTACAATCTGTGTACTGCTTTATATATTCAGGAATATCTCTTATATATTTGCGAATCTCTCTTTATACAAAATGACTCAATGTTTGCAGAAAATGGAACTTTTTTCTGCTGTTTCGCCGAAAAGTGTTTCCTTTGCAAGCATAAATAGATAAAATTAAAAGAATTATGGCAGAAAATAGACAAGAATTGAACCGCAACTTGGCTCAGATGCTCAAGGGTGGTGTGATTATGGACGTAACAACTCCAGAACAGGCAAAAATCGCAGAGGCAGCAGGTGCATGCGCAGTAATGGCTTTGGAACGTATTCCAGCTGATATCCGTGCAGCAGGTGGTGTTTCACGTATGAGCGACCCTAAGATGATTAAGGGTATTCAGGAGGCTGTTTCTATCCCTGTAATGGCTAAGTGCCGCATCGGTCACTTCGCTGAGGCTCAGATTCTTCAGGCTATCGAAATCGACTATATCGACGAGAGCGAGGTGCTCTCTCCAGCTGATAATGTTTATCACATCGACAAGACTCAGTTCGACGTGCCATTCGTTTGTGGTGCCAAGAACCTGGGCGAGGCACTCCGCCGTATTGCTGAGGGTGCTACCATGATCCGTACCAAGGGTGAGCCAGGAACAGGTGATGTGGTTCAGGCTGTTACCCACATGCGTATGATGCAGAGCGAAATCCGCCGCTTGGTTTCTATGAGCGAGGATGAACTTTACGAGGCAGCCAAGCAGTTGCAGGCTCCTTACGACCTGGTGAAGTATGTTCATGAGAACGGCAAGTTGCCAGTGGTTAATTTCGCTGCCGGTGGTGTGGCTACTCCAGCTGATGCTGCCCTGATGATGCAGCTCGGTGCCGAGGGTGTATTCGTAGGTTCTGGTATCTTCAAGAGCGGTAACCCTGCTAAGCGTGCCCAGGCTATCGTGAAGGCTGTTACCAACTACAACGACCCTAAGATGCTGGCTGAGTTGAGCGAGGATCTCGGTGAGGCAATGGTAGGTATCAATGAGCAGGAAATTGCTTTGCTCATGGCTGAAAGAGGTAAGTAATGAGAATAGCAGTATTAGCTTTACAAGGCGCTTTTGCTGAGCACATACAGAAGTTGGCTCAGTTGGGCGTGGATAGTTTCGAGGTTCGCCAGTTGAAGGATTGGGACCAGCCTAAGGATGGCATGATTATTCCGGGTGGTGAGAGTACCACTCAGGCGAAACTCTTGAATGAACTGGGATTGATGGAGCCTGTGAAGGAGGCGATTGCTGCAGGTTTACCTGTTTATGGCACCTGTGCCGGATTGATTCTTCTTGCCAAGAAGATAGAGGGCGAACCAAGTCTTCGCATCGCTTCGATGGACATCACGGCTTTGAGAAATGCCTACGGTCGCCAGTTGGGCAGTTTCAACATCGAGGCTCCGATGAAGGGCATCGAGGGCAATATCCCAATGACATTCATCCGTGCTCCTTATATTAAAGAGGTATGGGGAGATGCAGAGGTTCTGGCTGAGGTAGATGGCAAGATTGTGGCTGCCCGCCAGGGTAACCAGCTTGTTACCGCCTTCCATCCTGAACTGAACGAAAGCCTGGAGATTCATAAGTATTTTCTTGGGATGTGCAGCAAGTAGGCTTCATCCTATATTGAAGCTTACTTCGTTGGCCGATGAAACAGGCTTCATTGGCACATGAAGTTATATTGCAAAGTATCTTAGGATACATTGCCAAGTATCTTAAGATACATGAGCAAGTATCCTAAGATACTTTTTTATTGAATGTCTGATTATTGTAGAAGGCTATTACCGTCTCAGCAACCAGTCGATGGCCGACACAACGCGGATGCTTTTACCGCCAACCTTATAATCACGAGTGTTGGTAAAAGCGATGAGAGTCAACTTATCACAACGCAAGACAGAAGAGGCTCTGATGAGCGAATCCGTCTCTCGCTTGAAAGTTTTTTCTCCCTCTATATCGTAGGCTACCTGAATGAGTTCCACTGCCTTGTCTTGATTACATACAACGAAGTCGATTTCCTTAGACCGAGGACTCTCCTTGTAATAATAAATATCCAAAAAAGAGTTTGTGCATCGGCGCAAAAGCTCAATGTAAACGACATTTTCCAGGCGCCACCCAATGTTCTCTGCAGCAAAAGCATTGTCGCGATTATTTTGAAGACCGGAATCTACGATATAAGCCTTGGCATTTCTGATGCGCTCCTTACTTTTGAAAGAATGCTTGGTGAGTAGTTGTATAAGGAATGCTTGACGCAGATAATCTACATACTTCTTAACTGTCACATCCGACATGTTCAGGATTTTTGCTAAATCATCATAATTTACCTCTTGGCAAACATTATTGATGAGGTGGTTGGCAATCTTTCGCAAGGCATTAACATTACGTATGTTGAAACGACGCTGTATATCCTTGGTAACGATGGCTTCCATCAAGCTTTGTACATAGCCACGCTTGTTGCGCATATTTTGCATTTCAGGAAATCCTCCATCGGCGATGTAGTCCAAAAAGGCTCGCTTTCTTTCAGCGTCAGCCTTGGTGGTGATGCCAACAAGGTCAACATGATGAAACATGCAATATTCATAAAAGGAGAAAGGGAACAAGTGAATCTCATTGTAACGTCCTGTGAGATGAGTGGCAAGCTCGCCACTCAACAATTTTGCATTGCTGCCAGTCACTACTAAATGTAAATTGCTGCGGAGCAGACGATTGACAAATAAGTGCCATCCATCTACATCTTGAATCTCATCTAAAAATATATATTTGATATCCGTGCCATATACTTGATAGATGCAAGAGAGAACGGTATTCAAGTCTTCTGTTTTCAACTTTGCCAAGCGATCATCATCAAAGTTGGCGTACCCATATTTCACATGATGCTCCAATAAAACCTTATGACAAAGTGTTGATTTGCCACTTCGTCTTACACCGATAACCACTTGTGCAAGCGGACTATCTAATTCAAAAAGGTTTTCTTCATATCGGCCGACCCATTTTTGGGGTTCATAACTTTGAACATATTCCTGTTGCTCAGCCAAGACTTGCAATATCACTTTTTCATCTACCATAGTTGCTCTATTTGAGGATTATTTCTTATTCCGATTACAAAAGTACAATAAAATCTTTAAAACCAGTAGGTTATGATGCTTAAACTTTGCTAAAATGCATATTTTAGTCCTCTAAACTTTGCTAAAATGTATATTTTTGTCCTTCAAACTTTGCTAAAATGCATATTCCTGTCCTCCTGTTGTAGCAGCTCCCCAAAGAGGAATAGGCTTCATAGATGCATGATGCTATATAGAAAAGTATTCTAAGATACTTTTTTTGAATGTCAGATACTTTTTTCCGATAAATGTTTGCCGTTTACAAATATTCATCGTATCTTTGCATTATGAAATCTTCGTTACGTAAAATTCATAATGATGTAAATGCTTATGGTACAGTTAAATCCTTTTATTATTGAAGGCTATCTTTCGCCGGAATATTT
>CAVBFV010000063.1:0-13317 GCA_963594575.1 Lachnospiraceae bacterium
CCTTTTTATATTGGGTTGCCGCATCGTAGTATTCGCCTAAAGAAAGATGCTTGTCTGCTTTCTTCAGGTTCTGTTCAATGCCGCAACTTATCAGAAAGAGGCAGCTGATTGCTGTTATGATTTGATAAAGTCTTATTTGTTTCATATTGATTTACATCTGCGAGAATGGCTGGCGATATTGGCAGCCTGCCTTCCAGTTGCTGCAGCCATAAGCGGTCTTTCCCTTGATGATGACGCCCTTGCCGCAAAGCGGACATGGTTTGCCAACCATTGGGTCGGTCGCAGGAGTTGGCTGAGCAGGAGCATTCTGAGAATCTGTATTCTGTGCTGCTGCCTTATCGGCTTTCTTGGCAGGAGCTTTCTTGGCAGCTGGTTTCTTGGCAGCCGGTTTCTTCTTGAGGTCTTCTTCTGTCATGATGGTCACTCTCCGGTTGCTGTTGTCTGACAACACATCGATGACTATCTTGTTGATCTGTTCTTTTAGTCCGTTGATGAAGTCGGCAGGATCGTAGGTCTTGTGCTCGATGTCGCGGAGTTTCTTCTCCCAGATACCGGTCAACTCACAACTCTTCAGCAGTTCCTCATGGATGGTGTCGATGAGTTCGATGCCCGTCGGGGTTGCCATCAGATTCTTGCGCTGGCGACGGATGTAGTGGCGCTTGAAGAGGGTTTCGATGATGCCGGCACGGGAGGATGGACGGCCGATACCGTTCTCCTTCAAAGCTGCACGAAGTTCTTCGTCTTCTACGAATTTGCCGGCTGTCTCCATTGCACGCAGCAGGGTTGCCTCGGTATAATACTTAGGTGGCGTGGTCCATTTCTCCGTCAGGGTAGGCTGATGCTCTCCCGATTCGCCTTTTGTGAAGGATGGGAGGGTTCTTTCTTCTACTACTTCCTTCTTGGTGCCGTTTCCTGAGTCTGCATTTCCGTTGGCGTTATCTGAAGCATCATCGTCATCTGCATTCTTTACATCCTTGGCATAGACCACTCGCCAGCCTGGTTCGAGAATCTCCTTACCGCTCACCTTGAACTCTATCTTCTCCGGTTTTGGTCCGTCTTCGTTGATTACCTCGCCGAGAACGGTGGTGGTGGAGAATTTACAATCCGGATAGAACACGCTGATAAAGCGCTTGGCGATGAGGTCATAGACGTTTGCCTCCATATCGGTGAGTCCGGTTGGCGGAACACCGGTCGGGATGATGGCATGGTGGTCGGTAACCTTGCTATTATCGAATACCTTCTTGCTCTTCGGCAACTTCTTGCTGATTGTTGCGAGCTGCTGGATGAGCGGGAGGTATTTCTGCTGACTCATGATTTTTGCCTGACTCACTCCGTTCAGTATCTGCGGACATTTCGGATAGATATCATCGGTCAGGAACTGGGTATCTACACGAGGATAGGTGGTGTACTTCTTCTCGTAGAGACTCTGGATGAGCTTCAGCGTAATATCGGCAGAGTAACCAAACTTCTTGTTGCAATCCACCTGCAGCGAGGTGAGGTCGTAGAGATGAGGTGGCGCCTCGTTTCCCTTCTTCTTGCTAACATCGGTAACGGTGAAGGGTTTGCCGGCGATGGTACTGAAAGCCTTCTCGCCCTCCTCCTTGCTGGTAAACTTGCCGCTGGTAGCGGTAAACTGGGTGTCGCGATAGATGGTGGCGAGTACCCAGTAAGGTTCGGAAACAAAGTTGTCGATTTCCTTCTGGCGGTTTACGATGAGGGCAAGGGTAGGGGTCTGCACCCGACCGATGCTGAGCACCTGTCGGTTCTGACCGTATTTCAATGTGTAAAGTCGGGTGGCGTTCATGCCGAGGATCCAGTCACCGATGGCACGGGAAAGTCCGGCAAGATAGAGCGACTGATATTCCCCCTGGTCTTTCAGTTCCTGGAATCCCTGCTTGATGGCTTCATCGGTCATGGATGAAATCCACAGTCTCTTGACCGGGCATTTCGCCTGTGCCTTCTGCATCACCCATCTCTGGATAAGCTCACCTTCCTGTCCGGCGTCACCGCAGTTGATGATGCTGTCGGCAGCCTGCATCAGTTTTTCGATGGTAGCAAACTGCTTCTTGATGCCTTCATCGTTGATGAGCTTGATACCGAATCGCTGTGGAATCATCGGCAATGCCGCAAGGCTCCAATGTTTCCACATCGGAGTATAATCATCCGGTTCCTTCAGCTCACAAAGGTGGCCGAAGGTCCATGTTACTTGGTAACCATTACCTTCCATATAACCGTCGCGCGCCGTGGTAGCTCCGATGATTCGGGCGATATCCTTAGCCACGCTCGGTTTCTCTGCTATACAAACTATCATGTTTTATTCTTATTTCTGTTTGCAAAGGTACAATAAAATAATGAGAAAGCCATCATTTCGCCTTCTTTTTCTATTCGATAAGGCCAAAATATTCAGCAACAAAGTCGCCCTGAAAGAGCAAAAGCTTCTTGAATTTAAAGCTTTTGCCCTTTCAGGGCGACTTTGCTGATTGTTATCTAACCCAGGGCGATTGCCCTGGGCTAGGAGCTTCTGCCCTTTCAGGGCGTATTCGTATAAATCTGCGGAATCACAAAGCTTGCGCTTTGTCTTGCAGCAATAAAAATCTGCGTAATCTGCGAAATCTGCGTGAGATAAAAAATATTCCCGCGTGCGATTATTCGTACTCCTGCCAGCTCTTAATCTGAAGCTGATCCTGGCTCAATGTGCAGAATGCCTCGATGAAGGCGGAAGCCAGACGGGCATTGGTGATCAGAGGAATGTTGTGGTCGATGGCGCCACGACGGATTCTGTAACCATTGGTGAGCTCACGCTTGGTATGATTCTTAGGGATGTTGACGATGAGGTCGAACTTGTGGTCGGCAATCATCTGCATCACGTTAGGGAGATCCTTGTGGTCCTCATCAGGCCATCCTACGGCTGTAGCCTTCACGTTGTTGTCGTTGAGGAACTTCGCTGTACCGGCTGTAGCATAGATGGTGTAACCGTTCTTCACCAGCGCCTGGGCAGCATCGAGCAGAGAAGCCTTCTCCTTGGCACCACCGCTTGAAAGCATGATGCCCTTGTCCTTAGAAGGAATCTTGTAGCCGGTGGCAATCAATGAGTTGAGCAATGCCTCCTCGAAAGTATCACCCATACAACCTACCTCACCGGTAGAACTCATATCCACACCCAAAACTGGGTCGGCGTTCTGCAAGCGGGCGAATGAGAACTGTGATGCCTTCACACCCATGCGGTCGATATCGAAAGCAGACTTGTCTGGCTTCTGATATGGAGCGTCGAGCATGATGCGGGTAGCAGTCTCGATGAAGTTGCGCTTCAATACCTTGCTCACGAATGGGAATGAACGGGATGCACGGAGGTTACACTCGATTACCTTTACATCGCGACCCTTAGCCAGGTACTGGATATTGAAAGGACCAGAGATGTTGAGCTCCTTGGCGATGGCACGTGAAATCTTCTTGATCTGACGGGCTGTAGCGAAGGAAATCTGCTGGGCAGGGAAGGTCATGGTAGCGTCGCCGGAGTGAACACCAGCATACTCTACGTGCTCTGAAATACCATACTCTACAATCTCACCGTTCTGAGCCACACCGTCGAACTCAATCTCGTTGGTCTCTGTCATAAACTGTGAGATAACCACTGGGTACTCCTTGGAAACCTCAGAAGCTGCCTCCAGGAAGCGACGCAACTCGTCATCGTTGTGGCAAACGTTCATGGCTGCACCAGAAAGAACGTAAGATGGACGAACGAGCACAGGATAGCCTACCTCGTCGATGAACTTCTGAACATCCTCCATAGAGGTGAGGGCGCTCCACTTAGGCTGGTCGATGCCCAGCTTATCGAGCATGGCAGAGAACTTACTACGGTTCTCGGCACGGTCGATGTTGACAGGAGATGTACCCAGAATTGGCACAGACTGGCGATGGAGCTTCATTGCCAGGTTGTTAGGAATCTGACCACCTACAGAAACAATCACACCACGTGGTGACTCCAGGTCGATGACATCGAGTACACGCTCGAATGAAAGCTCATCGAAGTAGAGACGGTCGCACATATCGTAGTCGGTAGATACGGTCTCCGGGTTGTAGTTAATCATGATTGACTTGTAACCCAACTTGCGGGCTGTATTGATGGCGTTTACTGAACACCAGTCGAACTCTACAGAAGAACCGATGCGGTAAGCACCCGAACCGAGAACGATGACAGACTTCTCGTTCTTGTAGTAGTTGATGTCGTAACCCTCTACGGCGTAAGTCATGTAGAGATAGTTGGTAAGGTCTGGATGCTCGCTAGCCACGGTAGGGATGCGCTTTACGGCTGGCAGAATGTTCAGCTTCTTGCGCTGGGCACGAACTGCCAGCACCTCCTTTTCCATATTGGTGTTCTGAGTCTTCAATACGAAGCGGCCAATCTGGAAGTCAGAGAAGCCCAATACCTTAGCCTCGCGCAATACCTCGGCAGGAATCTCCTCCAAAGTGTTGTATTCAGAAAGCTTGTGCTTGTAATCTACGATATTCTTCATGCGCTCGATGAACCAAGGGTCAATCTTGGTCAACTCCTCGATGCGCTCGATGGTGTAACCTTCCTCCAAAGCCTGAGCAATGGCGAAGATACGGAGGTCGGTAGGGTTGGAAAGCTCCTCATCCAGGTTGTCGAACTTGGTGTGGTCGTTGCCAACGAAACCGTGCATTCCCTGACCAATCATACGGAGACCCTTCTGGAGCATCTCCTCGAATGAACGGCCGATAGACATGATTTCGCCTACAGACTTCATGGAAGAACCAATCTTGCGGCTTACACCGGCAAACTTGGTAAGGTCCCAACGAGGAATCTTACAGATCATATAGTCGAGTGATGGAGCCACATAAGCTGAGTTAGGAGTACCCATCTCGCCAATCTGGTCGAGCGTATAACCGAGGGCAATCTTGGCTGCAACGAAAGCGAGCGGATAACCGGTAGCCTTAGAAGCAAGGGCAGAAGAACGGCTCAAGCGAGCATTGATCTCGATGATACGGTAGTCGTTGGTCTCAGCATTGAAAGCATACTGGATGTTGCACTCACCCACGATGTTGAGGTGGCGAACGCACTTCACAGCGATGTCCTGCAACATCTTCACCTGCTCGTCGGTAAGAGAACAGGTAGGAGCCACCACGATAGATTCACCGGTGTGAATACCCAGTGGGTCGAAGTTTTCCATAGAGGCAACGGTGAAGCAGCGGTCGTTCGCATCACGGATGCACTCAAACTCAATCTCCTTCCATCCCTTCAAGCTCTCCTCAACGAGTACCTGAGGTGCGAAAGTGAAGGCAGATTCAGCAATCTCCTTGAACTCCTCTTCAGTCTTGCAGACACCAGAACCGAGACCACCCAGCGCGTAGGCAGAACGGATCATGATAGGGTAGCCGATGTTGCGTGCCGCAGCCACAGCCTCCTCCATGTTCTCGCAAGCGTGGCTTACAGGAACCTTGAGGTCAACCTTGTTGAGCTCCTTAACGAAGAGGTCGCGGTCTTCTGTGTTCATGATAGCCTCTACCGAAGTACCCAACACATCTACACCGTACTCCTTGAGCACACCGTTGAGGTAAAGTTCTGTACCGACGTTCAAACCCGTCTGTCCACCCCAAGCCAGCATGATGCCGTCTGGGCGCTCCTTCTTGATAATTTCAGTTACAAAAAAAGGTGTCACCGGCAAGAAATAAACCTTGTCAGCAATACCTTCACTCGTCTGAATTGTAGCAACGTTTGGATTAATGAGGACAGAACTAATACCCTCCTCACGCAAAGCCTTGAGAGCCTGCGAACCGGAATAGTCAAACTCACCTGCCTGGCCGATCTTCAAAGCACCGGAACCCAGAACGAGGACTTTCTTAAGCTGTTTCTTCATCATTAAATATAACTATAAGTTTGTTCTTTATATGTCTTGTTATTTATGTTTTTAGCAACTAAACTGTATTTGTGTTAGTTCACAAATGGTAGACACACTATTTCTAGATGCAAAGTTAAGCTATTTATTTGATTATTCCAAATTTTCTGCAAATCTTTACAGTTAAATAACATCAATTATTATTATTTCTTCTCTAGAATGTCGTATTTTTGCAATTATTTTGTTACTTTTGCAGCGGCTTTTAGTCATGTAGAAAAAGAATAAAAAATAGCAAACAAGATAAATATAACAACAATGAAAGTCGGATTATTCGTCCCTTGTTATGTGGATGCCCTTTACCCTGAAGCGGGTGTGGCTACATACAAGTTGCTTAAGCATTACGGACTAGACGTGGGTTATCCCGAAAAACAGACTTGCTGCGGCCAGCCAATGGCTAATGCCGGTTTTCAGTACAAGTCGGAGAAGGTCATAGAGACATTTGATGAACTGTTCAAGGATTACGATTATATCGTAGCTCCTTCTGCCTCATGTGCCGCTTACGTAAAGGTGTATTATCCTAAAATCCTTGAGGGTAAGCACGAGTGTATTTCCTCAAAGAAAATCATGGATGTTGTGGAGTTCCTTCACGATGTGCTGAAGGTGGATCATGTGCCGGGCAAGTTCCCGCATGTGGTGAGTGTACACAACAGTTGTCACGGTGTGCGCGAACTGGGATTGTCATCTCCTTCTGAGCGCCACATCAAGCCTTTCAACAAAATCATTGACTTATTAAATATGGTGGAAGGCATTACCATCCACGAACCGGAGCGCAAGGATGAGTGCTGCGGATTCGGCGGTATGTTCTCTATTGAGGAGCCTGCCGTTTCTACCCGTATGGGCGAAGAAAAGATCAAGCGCCACATGGCTACAGGCGCTGAGTTTGTTACCGGACCGGATTCTTCCTGTCTGATGCACATGGCTGGAATCGCCAAGAAAGAGAATATGCCGATCAAGTTTATTCATGTTGTTCAAATATTAGCTGCAGGACTATGAGTACAGAACATTCCAAGAGAGCTGCGAAGTTTACGCAGAACGTAGAGAAGACCACCTGGCACGACGCTACCTTCTGGTCTGTTCGTCAGAAGAGAGATAAGATGGCGCAGGAACTTCCTGAGTGGGAAGATTTGCGCGAGCATGCGTCTGAAATCAAGATGCACACCATCACCCATCTTGCCGATTACCTCGATATGTTTTCCAAGAACCTGGAGAGCCGTGGGGTAAAGGTGCACTGGGCAAAGGATGCACAGGAGTTTAACGAGATTGTGCTCGGCATTCTGAAAGATCATAACGTGAAGAAGATGGTGAAGTCGAAGTCGATGCTCACCGAGGAGTGCGAGATGAATCCTTATCTGGAGCAGCACGGCATTGACGTGGTGGAGACCGACCTGGGTGAGCGCATCATCCAGCTCTTGCATCAGAAGCCTAGCCATATCGTGATGCCTGCCATCCACCTGAAGCGTGAGGAGGTAGGTAAGATGTTCGAGGAGAAGGGTATCTCCAAGGAAATCGGCAACTATGATCCTACTTACCTGACCCGCTGTGCCCGTCATCATCTCCGCGACCAGTTTATGGAAGCCGGAGCAGGTATGACCGGATGTAACTTCGGTGTGGCTGCTACCGGCGATTGCGTGGTTTGCACCAACGAGGGTAATGCGGATATGACCACTTCCATGCCTAAGCTCCATATCGTAGCGATGGGTATTGAGAAACTGGTTCCTGATTATAAGTCATTGGCTGTGTTCCAGCGCCTGCTTTGCCGCTGCGGAACCGGTCAGCCTACCACTACCTATACTTCTCATTTCCGTCAGGCTCGTCCTGGTGCTGAGATGCATGTGGTTTTGGTGGATAATGGCAGAAGTGATATTCTTGCGGATAAGGAGCATTGGCAGACTTTGAAGTGTATGCGATGTGGAGCCTGCATGAATACCTGTCCGGTTTATCGCCGTTCGGGCGGTTACAGTTACACCTATTTTATACCGGGTCCTATCGGTGTGAACCTGGGTATGCTGAAGAATCCTCAGAAGTACAGCGACAATGTTTCGGCATGTACTTTGTGCTTGTCATGCGATAATGTCTGTCCTTCCAAGGTAGGACCGGGTTCTCAGATTTATGTCTGGCGCCAGAGTCTGGAGAAGTTGGGCAAGGCTGATCCTGTGAAGAGGGCAATGTCGAATGGTATGAAGTATCTCTTCGACCGTCCTGCGCTCTATACCACTGCCTTGAAGTTTGCTCCGCTTGTCAATCTGGTTCCTGAATGCTGCACGCACTTCAGCAATTGGAATGCCTGGGGCATCGGTCACGCCATGCCTGAGTTTGCAAAGAAGAGTTTTCATCAATTATGGAAGGAGGGAAAAGTAAAATGAAAAAAGAAGATTTCCTGAACAAGTTGCGTAAGAATACGCATGTTCAATTCGATATGCCTGCCGTAGATGTGAAGGGTATCCAGTATGAGGATACGCTGAAACAGTTTATTGAGATGACGGAATCGGTAGGTGGTCATGTGATAGAGGCGAAGGAGGGTGAGAGTCTGGATGAGCTGGTGAAGAAGGCTTATCCTGAAGCCAAGGTCTTTGCTTCTCATCTGCCAGAAATCACGATTGCCCAGAAGAACCCTGATACGGTGGCTGAGGCTAACGACCTGAATGGTACTGATGTGGGTATTGTTCGTGGCGAAGTGGGTGTTGCCGAGAATGGTTGCGTCTGGATTCCTCAGACCATGAAGGAGAAAGCTGTGCTTTTCATCTCAGAATATATTGTGATTTTCCTCGAAAAAGAGAAGATTGTAAACAATATGCACGAGGCTTATGCCCGAATCGAGATGGATCCGAAGTACAATTTCGGTACTTTTATCAGTGGTCCTTCCAAGACTGCCGATATCGAGCAGGCTCTGGTAATGGGTGCGCAAGCTGCTCGTGGTGTGACTGTTATACTGATTTAGTTTATAGTTGAAAGTTGATGGTTTATAGGGCTTTTCTATAGTTTATAGTTGAAAGTTTATAGTTTACAGCAACCTTGCGAACGGCTAAGCCCTATAAACTTTCAACTTTCAACTATCAACTATTATAATCTCCATTCGTAAGTATCATAAACCACTCCTCTTCCTCCGAATCCTTCTTTCTGGCTGATGAGACCTTCGTTCAGATAATCACCATCGCCTTCTGTAGAACGACCAAAGTCAAAGAATTTATAATCGGCATAATCATGATTTAGAACCTGGTCGTAAATGGCGTCAATGCCTCCAAGTTCCTTACCTTTGTCGTTTGATGAACAGTATTGTCCATGTACCGTCTGTGGCGTGATGTAGAAGGTGAATCCTGCTACAATTTCATCTTTCAGGTAGGCATTGTATTGAATGATGTTGTCTGGAAAACGGCTATGTAAAAGTTCTATTTCTTGGAGAGTATGAACAGGATGCACCTGATATCGTTCTTCAAGATTAGCGTCAAGAACTTTCCAGAAATCTTCGAAATTATTCTCTTTCTTTACAATAATTCCTGCCTCCTGTGCTTTCTTTAGGGAGCGGCGGCGAAGTCTTCTCCATCTTGGCTTCTCTTGTAGGAAAAGAACTGACCCGATATCGCGTTTCACGATGCGTGCCTTGCATACCCAATAGATGGCATAAAGATCTTCTTCGGATGGCATCTGGTGGTAAACCCAAGGCACAGGTTTGTATAGTACCTTTTTGAAACCCTGTTGCCTAAGGTATTCGTTCAATTCTTTGAAAAGCTGGACAACGTCAGCTGCTGTCACATCCTTATTCATTATCAGTCCTCCATAAGTAAGACCAAAGTGAGAGCAGAATATATCCTCTCTCTCATGGGCCGGCAATAGGGAATGGAGTTTTCCGTTCTTGTAGAACATCAGGGAATAGTCCTTGAACCGGTCGGAATGGTAATCCATGTAGTTGCGATTGAAGAGGAAGGTGGCGTTGCGTGCATGTTCTACATAAGCATTCCACGCCTCCTTGTCTGCATCGTTGTATTTTTTTATCTCAAACATGATATTTAGCGTTATTGATTCTCTGTTTTTGAGAGATTAGGACTTTGGGATGAACTGATGAATCTGAGATATTCGTCATATTCGCGTATGTAGTCTTCTTCCTTAAACTTTTGGGAAGCCAGAACCAGACACAATGAGCCGGAAGAGAAATCATCCAGTGTTCGCCAGATATTGACATCCACGAACAGTCCCTCCCAAGGGTGGTTGAGATGATAGGTCTTCTTCTGTTCTCCATTATCCAGTGTTACCGAAAAGGAACCGCTGGCTGCTATGATGAATTCCTGGCATTCCTTGTGAGCATGGCCACCGCGACTTTCTCCGCCCGGAACATCATAGGTCCAGTAGGTCCGGGCAATGGCAAAGGGTATATGGGTTTCTCCCTCTGCCACTGTCAGGTTGCCTCTAGGGTCGAATATCTTGGGTAATGTGATAATTCTTCCTAATTCTTCCATGTCTACTTCTTCATGTAAGGGTCGGTTCCCAATACGGTCTTTGCCAGGCGCTTTGCCTTGTCGCGAAGCTGGTTGAGGTCATCGCCCTTCTCGCCGTAGCAGAGAACAACGCCCATTCTTCTGCCTACGTGAGCCTCTGGCTTACCGAAGATGCGGATGCGGGTGTGGTCTTCCTTCAGCGCATCGAGCATATTGTAGTTTAATGGCTCGGTGCTTTCCTCTGGTGAGAGGATGACGGCAGAACAGCCGATGTGCTCCAGATGGATTCCGGCGATAGGCAAGCCCATCACGGCACGGAAGTGGAGCTCAAACTCGCTCAGGTTGGTGGTGTGACCGAGGGTTACCATACCAGTATCGTGAGGACGAGGACTCAACTCTGAGAAGATGACTTCGCCCTGCTTGCTCAGGAAGAACTCTACGCCCCAGAGACCGGCACCAGTCAATGCCTTGGTTACTTCACCTGCAATGTGCTCAGCCTTCTTCAAAGCCTCCTCTGGAATCTGGAATGGCTGCCAGCTCTCGCGGTAGTCGCCGCCCTTCTGTACATGACCGATAGGTGGACAGAAGAGGGTAGGACCGTCTTTCTGGGTGACGGTGAGGAGGGTGAATTCTGAATCGAAGTCGATGAATTCCTCGATGATTACTTCCTTCACGTCGCCGCGACCTTCCTCCATAGCCTCCTTGTAAGCCTCCTTCAGTTCATCGTCGTTGTGAACGTAGCTCTGTCCATGACCGCTTGAACTCATCAGAGGCTTCACTACGCATGGGAAACCAATCTCATCGGCTGCGTTCTTGAACTCCTCGAAGGTCTTGGCATAGAAATACTTGGCAGTGCGCAGACCCAGTTCCTTGGCAGCCAGGTCGCGGATGGCACGGCGGTTCATGGTGTAGTTCACGGCACGTGCCGAAGGCACAACCTGGATGCCCTCCTTCTCGAAGTCGAAGAGTCGCTCGGTGCGGATAGCTTCAATCTCAGGCACGATGATGTCTGGGTGATGTTTCTCTACCACTGCGGTCAATGCGTCGCCATCGAGCATCGAGAACACTTCTCGCTCGTCGGCTACCTGCATGGCTGGTGCATTGTCATACTTGTCGCAAGCGATGACATACTGTCCTGCTCGCTTTGCGGCGATGGTAAACTCCTTGCCCAGTTCGCCTGAGCCCAAAAGCATAATCTTCTTCATTTATATGATGTTTAATGTTTTATGTCCCTAAAATTAATCACTAATAATTAATCACTAAGTCCGAATTTCTTTCTGATAAATTCTGCGATAAACTTCTCTGTTTCTTCGATTCCCAGATGGCTGCTGTTGATGCAGAGGTCGTAGCTCTCGCTGTGTCCCCACTTCTTGCCTGTATAGTAATCGTAGTAAGAGGCGCGCTGCTCCTCGTGGCTTTCGATAAACTTGCGGGCGCTGGCTCTGTCGATGTCCTTTCGCTTGCACACTGCCTTGATGCGGTCGTCGATGTTGGCGGTGATGAAGATGTTGATCACGTTCTTGTAATCACGCAGCACATAGTCGGCGGTTCTGCCCACAAACACGCAGTTGCCCTCATCGGCAGCCTTTCTGATGGCGTCGCTCTGGAACTTGTACAGACCTTCCTGCGAGAAGTCGTTGTGATAGAAATTGCTATCGCTCAGGAAGGGCAGATGGGTATGGAAGAGAGACTTGAAGAATCCCTTCTGCTCATCGTTCTGCTCGAAGAATTTCTCTGAGAATCCACTCTCCTTGGCGGCAAGGTTCAGCAGCTCACGGTCGTAACATTTGCAACCGAAATCCTCCGCCAGCTTCTCGGCGATGATATGGCCGCCGCTACCTATCTGGCGACCTACGTTTATGATAATCTTATTCATAATTTATAGTTTATAATTTATAGTTTACAGTTTATAGTTTACAGTTTATAGTTGAAAGTTTATAGGGCTTAGCAGTTAGCAAGATTGCTATAAACTATAAATTTCAAACTATTAACTGAATGAAAGCCCTATTAACTATAAACTATTAACTTTTAGCTGTTCTTGGTGTTGTTTCTTCAACTTGTTCATGTACCATGACATTACGATTGCAGCGATGACTGCGGCCGAGAAATCGGAGATAGGCATGCTGCACCATACACCGTCAATGCCCCATATCATCGGCAGGAAAGCCAGGAGCGGCAGGAGGATGAGCAACTGTCTAGACAAGGAGAGAAAGATGCTGATCTTTACCTTTCCGATACACTGGAAGAAGTTGGTGATGACCATCTGGAACCCGATGACCGGGAAGCAGAACATCACCACTCTGATAGCTTTGATGCCCAGGTCTATCAGCTGCTTATCGGTAGTAAACATTCTCGCGCAGTAGTAAGGCAGGAACATCGCTATCAGCCAGCCCGTTACCATGATGCCGGTGGCGGCAATGATGCTCAGGTTCAGTACGCGCATCAATCTATCCAGTTTCTGGGCTCCGTAATTGTAGCCGGCGATAGGCTGCATTCCCTGGTTTACACCGAATACGAACATGATGAACACCATCGCAATACCGTTGGCTATTCCGTAAGCACCCACGGAGAGGTCGCCTCCGAACCGCACCAGCTGGTTGTTGATGAAGATGACGATGATGCAGGCGCACACGTTCATTAGGAAAGGCGAAATGCCGATGGCGAGGATATTATCCACGAGTTTCTTTTTCAGTCTGTAGATGCCTTTCTTGAAGTGCAGCAGCTCGTTCTTATTGCTGAAGAGCTTGAACTGCCAGCACAGCGCCATCAGCTGCGAAAGGATGGTGGCGATGGCAGCTCCCTGTATTCCCCATTTGAAGACGAGGATGAAGAGCGCATCGAGTATCACGTTCATCACCACCGTGAAGATGGTGGCAAACATGGCTTGCTTGGGTTTACTTGCCGCTCGGAGCAAGGAGTTCATGCCGAAATACATGTGGCTCACCACATTGCCCAGCAGGATGATGACCATA
>CAVBFV010000064.1:0-13097 GCA_963594575.1 Lachnospiraceae bacterium
TAAGCCTCCAACGCCTCGTCGTCTTTATCCTTCGAAGCAGATGGCTGTGCGGCAGATGCAGGAGCAGCCTTTGAATCTACCTGTTGGGTAGTTGGATGATAACGATGTTTTGGAGCAGAAGACGCCAAAGACACTTGGGTGGCTCCGATGCTCATAACGAGCGCTAATGCCAATATTGCTTTCTTCATATCATTATTTTTTATTGTTTTACCTTGTTATTTGAAAAATTTCTGCTTCTTAGACGCATCTCTTCGCGATTTAGTTGCAAAGAAACGAAAAATTTCTTATTTTTGCAAACAAATTAAAGAAAAAGAAACAGAATGAAGACATTACCTGAAGATTTCAGAACATATACGCAGGCGCTGATGGGCGAAAAGCTGTATCAGCGTCTGGAGCATGCTATCCTCGAAGAGGAGGCACCAACCAGTATCCGCATCAATCCTTTTAAATGCAAGGATGCTGATGGCGAACCGGTTCCCTGGTGTCCGGAAACCGGACGTTATCTCTCTACGCGTCCCGGATTCACCTTCGATCCGCTGCTGCATGCCGGCTTATATTATGTACAGGAAGCCTCATCCATGTTTGTTGATATGGCTATCCGACAGTACGTAAAAGAACCGGTGATGATGCTGGATCTCTGTGCTGCCCCTGGCGGAAAGTCGACTGCCGTAAGGGCTGCCTTGCCGGAAGGGAGTCTGCTCTTCAGCAACGAACCGATGCGCACCCGCTCGCAGATTCTAGCCGAAAACGTACAGAAGTTCGGTCATCCGGATATGATTGTTACCAACAACTATCCCCGCGATTACAAGAAATCGAAGCTGCAGTTTGATGTGATTCTTACCGATGTTCCCTGCTCCGGCGAAGGAATGTTCCGCAAAGATGAAGGGGCTATCGGCGAATGGAGTACCCAGAATGTGAACAACTGCTGGCAGTTGCAGCGCGAAATCGTTTCGGATATCTGGAACTGTCTGAAGCCAGGCGGTATCCTGATTTACTCTACCTGCACCTTCAATGCGCACGAAGATGAGGAGAACGTGGCCTGGATTTGCGAAGAACTGGGTGCTGAAGTGATGGCACTGGAGGGTGTAGAAGATGCATGGAACATCACCCGCAACCTCACGGGCAGCGACTTCCCGGTTTACCGGTTCATTCCTGGTGTTTCGCGAGGCGAAGGTCTGTTTATGGCGATTCTGAAGAAAGAGGGCGAATGGGAAGCTGATTCTGCAGCCAAGGAGAACAGGAAGGATAAGAAGAAGAAAGACAAGAAGGTGGCTAAAGGAAAGGGGTTGGAGATTCCGGACGGCTGGCTGAAGACTGATACGGAATGGATGCCTGCAGAAAGCAACGAGACGGTTTACGCCATTCCGGGCAGATGGAAAGACATCTACGACCAGGCTGAAAAGAACCTGAAGGTGCTGCATGCCGGTGTGAAACTGGGAACTGACAAGGGAAAGGGTCTCATCCCCGACCAGGCTCTCGCTCTCTCTACGATGCTCAACAAAGAAAACTTCCCTCAGGTGGAGTTATCCTACGAAGATGCCATCCGCTACCTCCGCAAGGAGGCTGTGAATCTGCCTGCCGATACGCCTAAAGGTTATGTTCTGGTAACCTATAAGCAGGTTCCTATAGGATGGGAAAAGAACATTGGCAACCGTGCCAACAACCTCTATCCGCAGGAATGGAAGATCAAGAGTAGCCACGGGACGGGAGAGCTGTTTATAGTTAATAGTTTATAGTTAACAGTTTACAGCAAGAATGAATAATTCAACATTCAACATTAATATAAAATGCTCAGCATCATCGCCTGCATATCAAAGAAACATAGAGCCATCGGATATCAGAACCGGTTGCTCTATACTATCCCGTCGGACATGACCCGATTCCGTATGCTCACAACCGGACATGTCATCATCATGGGCAGGAAGACATTTGAGTCGCTGCCGAACGGTGCCTTGCCCCACCGCCGCAATATTGTTATCTCGAAGACAAGAGAGCAGATTGCAGGGTGCGAAGTATACACCTCTCTGGAAGAAGCGCTGGCAGCAAGGAAAGAAGCGGCAGAAGATGAATGTTTCATCATCGGAGGAGCCAGCATATATGAACAGGCTTTGCCTTTTGCAGACAAGCTTTATCTCACAATCGTAGAAAAGGAACCTGAACATGCCGATACCTTCTTTCCGGAAATCAATCCGGCAGAATGGGAAGTGACAGAAAAAGAAATGAGGAATGAAAACGGCTTACCGTTCACATTCCTCACCCTTTATAGAAAGCAGTAATCCCGCAGGGAGCTACTGCTTTTTTCTTTTTATATCTTATTTCTCTGCTGCAGCCTCCTCATCAGTTTCCTCTTCATCATCGTTGAAAGTCTTGAGGTCCTGCATAGAAAGCTGACGGTTGATAGATGCATTGAAAGAGATGATGGTCTCGCTGCGAGACAATCCCAGTGGCTGCAACTTATCATGGATGATTTCCAGGAGATGGTGGTTGTTCAGCGCGTAAATCTTGATAAACATATCAAAACCACCTGTAGTATAGTGACACTCCACAACCTCAGGAATCTTCTTCAACTCCTCTACAACCTGGTCAAACTTCTCAGGCTCCTTCAGATAGAGTCCCATATAAGCACAAGTTTCGTAACCTATCTTTTCTGGGTCAATGATGAATTGTGAACCCTTGATGATACCAAGATTTGTAAGTTTAGCAACACGCTGATGAATGGCAGCACCGCTCACATTGCAAGCGCGTGCCACTTCCAAAAATGGAATACGGGCATCCTGAGAAATCAGCTTCAGAATCTGCCTATCTAATGAATCTAAAATTTGTTTTGACATAATACTAATAATTTGGTTGCAAAGATAATACAAAAAATTAATAAAAGCAATTTTTTAAGAGAAAAACATGATAAATTAATATTATTTTCCTTTTTCTGTGGCAGAATAGCTTATTTTTAGTGCTTTTGCCTGTCGCAAAGCCTGCTTTACGTCGGTTATCACACCCATCTTTGTCTCTTGGTCTGCTTTGATTGATACGGTCATCAGCTTCTGGTCTTCCGGCGACATACGCTTCTTTTCTGCCGAAATGTAATCCATCACTTCGGGAGCCGAAGCAAACTTGTCATTCAACTGAATCTGGGTACCGGTGCCATACTTTGCCTGCATCTCTTTGGTTGGTTTACCTATATAGATATGGCTCACCGCCGATTTCTTGGTCAGGCGGGTGAGTTCCTTACCCTGTGGCAAACGGCAGTCTACCTTCAAGGTAACCTGGCGCATGTGGGTAACAATCATAAAGAAGAACAGTACGGAGAAAATCAGGTCTGGCAGAGAAGATGTATTCAACCCTGGCACTTCATGCGATTTCTTATGAAAATTCATCATTGTTTACCTCCTTTCTGCTGTTCTGCAGCTGTTTCTATCGTTTTCTCTTCCCCCTGCTTTTCTTCAGCATTGGCATCAACACGCTGGTCGGCTTGAGTCATCGCATTGGCATACGACTCTGTGATGCGCTGCGGACAGATGTTGCGCACCTGTTCTTTCTGGTCATTGTTCAAGAGGGCATAATCTCTGTGATATTTCTTCTGGGCTGTTTCGTTGCGCAGCTGGCTATATGCTTCCATCAGCTGGTTCTGCATCTGGAAATAGAGATTATAGTCGGCATCGCGGTCACTCTCGATAGAGATGAGATGCTTCTTGCCCAGGCGGTGTACAAAGCGGATGGTTTCCTGCTTGAGCTGGCTTACCTGCATCGGCTTGCCGTTTACCAGGAGCGTATCGCCAGCCGTCAGATGCAGCGCCATCAGGTTAGCCTTGTCCACCATCGTCTGTAGCTGTTCCTTCTTCTGCGGTTCAGGTGAAGGGAGTTGGCGCAACAGTCCCTTATCCACATCCATCGATGTGGTGACAAGGAAGAATATCAACAGCATGAACGAGATGTCGGCTGTAGATGTGGTATTCAGTCCCGGGGTTTCGTGTTGCTTCCTTCTAATCAGCATATTTAATCCTTATTTATAGAATAGAGAGCCTAAAGCACTCTCTTTAGTTTTTCTTTCGAGTATAACGTGTGGCACCGAAACAGACGGCACCGATTCCTGCCACCAGCATCAGGAGCGATGTGATGACAAACATATCTGAAAGCTTGAGCCAGAGCCAATCGGCATAATTCTCGCCATTGATGAGCATCGGAGCAGAACCGCCCAAAAAGAAGGTAAGCAGCAAAACTGCCAAAGTTCCGATCCATGTGATGCGGAAGATGCGGCGCACGGGAATGCCATTCACTACAGCCTCCGACTTGCTGCTGCGATAATCTCTGATCATCGAAAAGACTGCCAGTCCCACACCTCCTATCAGGTAGAGCCACATCAGCAGGATGAGCACATCGGTAAAGAGAGGCGCATTAAAGTCGGGGTTCTCTTCGAAAGGCAAATCGTAGCCTACCAAAAAGAACAGACCGAAAACCAGCACCGCCAGTCCTATCATGATATAGAACACCTGCTGCGATATCTTTTCGGCCGACTTCGTCTTCTGCTTTGAAAATTGAAATTTAACCATTTCTCTCTTCGTTTATTTATTCTTGGCAATAATATCCATTAAAGTAACCGCCGACTCCTCCATCTGGCTTGTCAGGTGCTCCACCTTAGAAAGGATGTAGTTATAGAAAACCTGAAGGATGAGGGCTACGATGATACCGAAGATAGTAGTGATGAGCGCCACTTTCATACCCGAAGCAACGATAGTAGGACTGATATCGCCCGCCTGCTGAATCTGGTCGAACGACATGACCATACCGATCACGGTTCCGAGGAATCCGAGCGATGGCGCCATAGCGATAAAGAGTTTGATCCAGGAGCATCCCTTCTCCAGATTAGCCGCCTGAACGGTACCATATCCGCTCACCGAGCGCTCGATGTCATCAAGACTCTCGCTGATATGCATCAAACCCTGGTAGCAGATAGAAGCCACCGGTCCGCGGGTATTCCGGCAGAGCGTCTTAGCCCCTTCCACATCTCCCGCCGACACCTTCTGGTCGATATCCTGCATCAACTTCTTGGCGTTGATTTCAGAGAGACTCAGATAGATGATGCGCTCGATACAGAAAGCCATACCCACGATGAGGGCGATGGCAACGAGAGACATAAATCCCGCATTACCCTCTATAAACTTTGTCTTAAGAGCTTGATGAAATCCCATGTTCTCTTCTTGAGCCATCATAGGCAGAGAACACATCCATGTGAAAACCAATATTGCAAAACGTGCAATAGCTGTATTTTTCTTCATATACCTTATTATATATATAAAAGCGGAAAGAGGGGGATTCGAACCCCCGAACCGGTTTTGCCGGTTACACGCTTTCCAGGCGTGCCTCTTCAGCCACTCGAGCACCTTTCCATATTCCGAAGAACTCTTCTTAATCGCCGCAACATGCTGCTGCAACAATTTCGAAGTGCAAAATTATTGCTTTTCCTCCGAAATACCATAACTTTCATTGTTTTTTTATGTTTATTTAAGGAGTTTTGAACGCTTGCGTCCTATACTTGCGATACGGATAGCGGAAAAACCCGCTCTGCATTGAGGTTGGTCTGTCGGGCAAACTCCTCTTCGCTTATGCCATAAGCCTTGGCGAGCGTCTTCATCACTTCTACCACGAAAGCACTCTCGTTACGCTTGCCGCGATAAGGAACAGGCGCCATATACGGACTGTCGGTCTCCAGAACGATGCGATCCAGAGGAACTACAGCAGGCAGGTCTTCTCTGAGATGGCTGCTCTTGAAAGTAGATACGCCACCGACGCCCAATACAAACTTATCGAACGAGAGGAGTTCTTCTGCCTCCTTCTGATTGCCCGTAAAGCAATGGAAGACGCCACCCGGCAGTTCTTTCTCATACTTTCTGAGCAGATGCACCATCTCGTTCTGCGCCTTGCGGCAATGAATCATCAGCGGGAGCTGGGTTTCTACCGACCATTTTACCTGTTCCTCGAAAGCCTCGAGCTGCTCGTTTTCGAACTCACGGCTCCAGTAATAATCAAGTCCTACCTCTCCGATGGCGATCAAGTCAGAAAACTGAGGAGAACCCGCCTGACTGGCATTACCGGTCATGCGATGCTCCTCCAGTATCTTCCGGAGTTCAGCCAGCTGTTCCTTCCAGTCAGCCTTCACCTCTTCAGGATGCAGACCAATCATAGGATAAGCATAGCCCGGATATTCCTTAGCCAATGCCAGGACCGCGTATGTGGTCTTCACATCGATGGCAGGCAAGAACACCTTGCCTACTCCCGCTTCCTTGGCACGGGCGAAAGCCTCCGCCCTATCCTCATCAAACTCCTCCGCATCAAAATGCGTATGTGTATCTATGACTTTGAACATTGAACTTTGAACTTTATGATTAGTACTGTCGCTTCATCATTTTCTGAGCATACTTTGCCAATTCCTCCTTACGCTCAGCAGGCACATTCACGGCATCCAGATACTTCTTGCTCTGCTCGAAATAATAAGCAATCTTATCCTGTGCCATTTTGTCGATACCAATCTCGTTGTATAGACGGGTAACGGCAGCCACCTTCTCCTTGCGGTCGAACTCCTTGGCATCCACCCACTTCTGCAGTTCTGCACGCTGAGCGTCGTTGGCATGGTTGAAGGCATTGATGAGCATGTAAGTCTTCTTGTTAGATGTGATATCGCCACCAATCTCCTTACCGAACACCTTGGTATCGCCGTAAACATCGAGGTAATCATCCTGCAACTGGAACGCCAATCCAATCTGCTCGCCAAACTTATACAGGTTCTCAGCATCCTCATCAGAAGCATCGGCAAGGATAGCCCCCATCTTCAAGGCACAAGCCAGGAGAACGCTGGTCTTGAGGCGGATCATCTCGATATATTCCTCCTCCTTCACATCGTTACGGTTTTCAAACTCCATATCAAACTGCTGACCTTCACCTATCTCAAGGGCAGTGGTCGTAAAGAGTTTCAACACCTTGGCAAGATGCTTTTCATCACATTGAGCCATACGCTCATAAGCCAGTACGAGCATGCTGTCGCCCGAAAGAATTGCCGTATTGGCATCCCACTTCTTATGAACCGTTTCATGACCGCGACGCAAATCAGCATTGTCCATCAGGTCATCATGCAGCAAAGTATAGTTATGATAAGTTTCCAGGGCAACGGCATTCATCAGAATCTTCTCCGGATTGTCCTTGAAAAGATTGTAGCCCAAAAGCATGAGCGTAGGACGAATACGCTTACCACCCATAGAAAGTACGTATCTGATAGGCTCATAAAGAGACTTTGGCTTTCTTTCGTAAGGCAAATTAGCCAGAAACTCATTTACCATGCTTAAAATTTCATCTGCTGTCTTCATAATAATGTATAATTTATAATGTATAATTTACAATGAACAATTTATAACTGGAACACTACCGGGATGGCAATCATCGTGCGACAGACCTTGCCTTTATCGATGCCCGGTTTCCACTTCGGCATCATCTTCATCACCCTCAAAGCCTCGTTGTCGAGCAATGGATCTACCGAAGTGCTTACCTTGATATTGGCAACACTTCCATCCTTGTTTACGATAAAGGATACCACTACGGTTCCCTGAATCTTGCTCTTCTGGGCAGCTACAGGGTACTTCAGGTTCTTGGTAAGCCACTGCATGAAGGCAGACCAGCCACCAGGAAACTGCGGTATCTTCTGCACGACGGTCAGTTTGATAGGAGCCTCAGCTCCCGGATTCTCAATGGGAGTTTCAGGAACCGCTTCCTTCACCTCAGCTCCATCCACTACACCCGAGCCGTCGCCGATAACCAGTTCGCTGGTTGTAGAACTGATTTTCGTCGGAGCCTGCTGAGTCTGTTGTTCGGCAGCCTTCACTTCCTGAGTAATCGACTTAGAGGCAGGAGCCGAAACAGCCTCCGCACTCACCATATCTTTCTGGTCGGGACGAGCCGACATTTCCAGATCCTGTGAAAGATCTTCCATCGATTCCGACAAGTCATCATCTCCCTGCGGACCTCTCTGATATTGGAGTCCTACGAAGATGAAAGTAAAAGCCAGCAGCAACCCCAGCAGGAAAAATGTAACCCGCTTATCTTCCAGTTGTGCGCTATTTGATTTCTTAATTTCCACAATAAAAACCGTTTAAAATCGTTATTTCCTACGAAAACATTGCAAAATTACTTCTTATTATTGAAAAAAGCAGTATCTTTGCCAAAGAATTAGAAAATTTAAATGAAAAAATATGTAATTTCCGCAATATTGACGCTTTTTGCGACAATTATTGATGCTCAAGAGAGCCAAACGGGGTATAATTTCCTTCGCTTGCCGGTGAGTGCTCACGCAGCTGCTCTGGGTGGCGACAACATCACCTTGATAGAAGATGATGAGGCACTCATATTCCATAATCCGGCTCTTCTGTCATCTGTAAGCGACAAGACGGTCAATCTCAATTATATGAACTATATGTCGGGGGTGAACACAGCCTCGGCAAGCTTCAACCGTATCATCAACGATAAGGCGACGTGGGCTGTTTCGGCTCAGTTTATTGACTACGGAAAGATGAAAGAGACGGACGAGAACAACATCCAGATGGGTGAGTTCTCGGCAAAGGACATTGCCATTGCGGGTTACTTCTCTTATATGCTCGGTGAGAAATTCGCAGGTGGTATTGCCGCCAAATTCATCACTTCGTATATTGGCGATTACAATTCTATCGCTGTGGGAGTGGATCTGGGTATCAACTATTACGACCCGGAAACGGAATGGTCGGTTTCTTGCGTGGCAAAGAATCTGGGTGGACAGCTGAAAGCTTACGACAATGAATATGAGAAGATGCCAATCGACCTGCAGTTGGGTGTGACGAAACGCTTCGCCAACGCACCGTTCAGGGTATCAGCCACACTGGTCAACCTGAACCATTGGGACAGCAGTCTTCGTGATCATGCCGTAGTAGGTGCCGACATTCTGCTTTCAGAAAGCCTGTGGATAGGTGCCGGCTACAACTTCCGGAGAGCCAACGAGATGAAAATCAGCACCTCAGAAGATGAGGAAAGCAGTCATGGAGCCGGTTTCTCCGTGGGTGGCGGTATCAACCTGGAGCGCTTCCATCTGAACGTTGCCTACGGCAAATATCACGTCAGTAGCAGCAGTCTCATGCTGAACGTAAGTTACAGATTATAAATTGTACATTATAAATTATACATTAAAGTTAGTTCGAAATTATGAAGAAAATAACAATAGCAATAGACGGATACTCTTCTTGCGGTAAGAGTACGATGGCAAAGGATCTTGCCAAGGAAATAGGTTATGTTTATGTAGATACGGGCGCCATGTACCGCTCGGTAACTCTCTATGCGCTGCGTCATCAGCTCTTTGAAGCAGATGGAGCCGTAAAGACTGAAGAACTGCAGAAGGAGATGAAGAACATCAGCATCTCATTCAAGTTTAATACAACAACCGGGCGCCCAGACTGCTATCTGAACGGCGAACTGGTAGAAAAGGAAATCCGTTCGTTAGAGGTTTCCAACCACGTTAGTCCGATTGCCGCCGTTCCTTTCGTCAGAGAGGCGCTGGTAGAACAGCAGCAGAAGATGGGCGAAGACAAGGGCATCGTGATGGATGGTCGAGATATCGGTACCACCGTGTTCCCTAATGCCGAACTGAAGATTTTCGTAACAGCCAGCTCACAGGTGAGAGCACAGCGCCGTTTCGATGAACTGAAGGAGAAAGGAATGCCAGCCGACTTCGATGCGATTCTGAAGAATGTAGAGGAGCGCGACTATATCGATACCCACCGCGAGACTTCCCCACTCAGGAAGGCTGATGATGCCATCACACTCGACAACAGCAACATGACCATTCCTGAACAGAAGGCATGGCTGATGGAACAATATCAAAAAGCAATAGCAGAATAAGCTACAGAAAAGAGACTGCCGGGTTATTTGTGCAAAAATACGTTAAATATACTACTTTTACCGATAAATTTATTTTATTCGATGAAAAAGATTTGGAAAAAAAACTTCAATTTAGTATCTTTGCAATCATATTAACAAGGTAGTAATGATATAGATTATAAATTTTGAGTTAATTACTGTTTTTTGAAGGTGATAGGTCTTCGGGAGAAGATTTATCACCTGTTTTATTTTCAGACAGTTTATAAAAGATAAACCCATTTGACGCTGTAAAACACAGCATCAAATGGGTTAACCAATTAATAACCAGCACATTAACTTTTTCAATCAACGATAAAACTATCCTCTACCCATATACGGTGAAACACCATATCAAGTATATCAAATAACTGATAATCAATATTTTAGCTCTTACTACAAAAGAGCAGAACTTTCCTTGATAATCTTATCCTTGCACTCTTCCATCAACCACTTCGGCGTACTGGTAGCACCACAGATACCTACCGTTTCCACATCCTTGAACCAGTTCATATCTATCTCGTCGGCACTTTCTATCTGGTAGCTGTTGGCATTCACGCTCTTGCATTCCTTGAAAAGTACCTTACCGTTCGAACTCTTTCTGCCACTCACAAAGAGGATGACATCATGCTTGCTGGCAAAGGCAGCGATGTTAGGCATGCGGTTAGCCACCTGACGGCAGATAGTATCGAAACTCTTGAAGACAGCGCCCTCAACAATATGCTCCTGGCAGTATTCGATGATGCGGTGGAACTCATCGAGACTCTTGGTTGTCTGGGAGTAAAGATAGATATCTTTAGAGAAATCCAACTGAGCGCTTTCCTTCAACTGCTTCACATCCTCAAACTTCTCTACCACGATGGCATGACTCTCCGTCTGCCCCACCAGTCCGAGCACCTCAGCATGCCCGTTCTTGCCGAAAATCACAATCTGTGCCTCTGGATTGTTGACATACTGCTTCTTGATGCGGCGCTGCAACTGGAGCACCACAGGACAGGTAGCATCGATGATTTCGATGTTGTTTCGCTCGGCAAGGGCATAAGTCTCAGGCGGTTCACCATGAGCACGGAGCAAGACCTTTACGCCCTGCAGTTCCTCCATCTGCTCATGGTCTATCGTGATGAGTCCCGCTTCATGCAGGCGCTCCACCTCCATACCGTTATGCACAATATCGCCCAGGCAGTAAAGTTTACCGCCCTTAGCCAACTCCTCTTCAGCTTTCTTGATGGCAGTGGTTACGCCAAAGCAGAACCCACTGCCGTTATCTATTTCTATCTGCACGATATTCGTTTTTAATTCATTGTACATTAATCTTCACCACCACCTTAGCATGGTCGGGATCATTCGTAATCATGAGGATACGAGGGTGTCTGACACGCGATTTCTTCAAGTCGGCAGCCACAGCTGTCACCTTCATCTTAACGGTCTCTCCTGGCTGAATCTTACTCTTCTTCAGGTTCACCTGCAAGCCCATCGTAAACATCTGCATGCTGCGGATATCCAGTTCCGACTTACCCTTATTGGTAATCAGAATCTCACCCTTCAGCTTCTTCTTTCCATTGAAACTACCCAGATTGAGATCGGTGGCAGACATCTCTATCTTCGGAGCCAGTACTTTCTTGGCTGGAGTCATGTTCTCGAAACCAGGAAGAAGAACGGCTGATACCACGATTTCCTTCTCAGGCGCAATCTTATCGCCAGGACGCTCACCGAGATAAACCGATGTCTGGTTCAAGCCCAGGTCGCGCAGTTTCTTGGAATCCAGCACGAAACTGATTTCGGCAGAATGATGCGGAGCTACCTTGGAAGGCGATACGAAAGCATGAAGATAGGATGGCAGATGCATCACTACCGGCTCCAGTAATTCGTCGGTAGGATTGAAGATATGGATGCGCTGAACCGGACGGTCGCCACGGTTCACGTCATCAAACTCCACCTCCTGGGCATCACTCTTGATGACACCCAGCATCTCATCGTAAGAACCAGCGAAATCTACTACGCTGCCCACTACCTTTCCCCTCATAGAGAGGATGAACGGCTCTTCATCCGCATTGGTATAGAGACAAACCTGCTTGGTGAAAGAACCCATCTGCTTGGCATCGTATACCGCCTTGATGACGAACGATTCGCCGGCAGCAACGCTCGTCTTCGGATAATCTACCTCCGTACAGCCGCAGCTTTTCAACACATTGTTGATAACCAAAGGCTTGTGCCCGTCATTCTTCAGCACGAATTCAGCAGTTACAGGCTTGCGGAACACCACCTGTCCGCAGTCTACCACCTCGTGCTGGGTTGTAATCTTCTGTGCTGATGCAGGCAGCGCCAACAGCGCTGAGAGCATCCATATATTCATCCGTTTCATACTATTCTATTCTTAATTATCAATTATTAATTGTTAACTTTCAATTCATACGCTTCTGTGCGGCCACCAAATTCCGGACTGTAGGTACACTCAGCGGTGCAAGTTCCACTCTGATAGTCGCCCTTTCTATCCACGTAATACTCCATTTCTACGATGTGCTTACCTTTAGATAAACGATCGAAATAGAAATTTGTTGCATGATCTCTTGGAGAAACATAGCAGCCCATGCCCCACTGATAACCGCTCAACTGGTTGACCGGCTCCAGACATGCTGCACGCTTATCCGTAATCTGCACGAAGTCGTAGTCGCGGTCGGCGGTGATGATGAGCGTTACCTTCACCTTCTCGCCTACCTTCGCCTGCGCCTTGCCCTTGCCCTCAGATTCGGCAGGAACGATGACACGGCGCACCTTGATGCCCGACTCCATGGAACCGATTTCGCTGATAGGCTGCTTAAACTCTGCATAAACAGCACCCCAACTGGTATAATCGCTCTTCTTGTCGATACTCAACTTAGATGCCTTGCCCGTCTTTTCGGTCTTCACATAGCCCAAAGTAGTGGAATCCTGCGGCATCGGCAGCAGCTTGCCGTCCAGTTTCAGAACGGCATTCTCAGCCTTCCTGCTCCAGTTGCTCTCATTGCCCTTCATGAAGGCGTAGACAGCATCCACGGTGTTCACTGGCGTATCCCAAACCTGGGTACGTTTCGACATCAGGAGCCAGCGCTGCAGTTCCTCAATGGTCTGCTTGTCGTTCGGCTTCAGCATCTGCATCGCCTCTATCACAGATACCTGGGTAGGAATCTTATAGTTTC
>CAVBFV010000065.1:0-13045 GCA_963594575.1 Lachnospiraceae bacterium
AATCTCCTTGGCGTAGCGTGCGATGGCGATAGCCTGGAAGATACGCTCTGAAGATACTGAGATAGGATAGCAGTTGTTGCGGAGTACATTGCCGAAGATCATGTATTTCAATGATTTCTCGTAATACTCGTGGGTAACGTCGAGGGTAACGTATGCTTTGGCTCCAAGCTTGTACGCATTCTCCTCGTTGGTTTTCAACTGCTCGGCAGAGAAACCGCCCGTGTTGGCGCATGCAGCATAAACATCCCAGCCGTCCTGGGTCAACTTCATTACTGTATATGATGTGTCGAGACCGCCACTAAAGGCGACTACTACTTTCTTATTTGCCATTTTGTTTGATGTTTAATGTGTTGTGTTTAATATTTTGTTGGCATTCTTGCCAACACCTTATTATATTATAGAGTTAAAGCTCTGAGTTGGGACCGTCTATCTTTCGGATTCTCTCTATCACATCCTGTGGAAGTTTGATAGGCAGATGTTCCTCTGGGTCGAAGAGCATGGCGGTGCATATGCAGTATTTGCGATTGGTACGATGCAGCACGTCAACGTTGATGCAGCCCTCACAGCCACGCCAGAATGACTCGTCGTCTGTCAAGTCGGCAAAGGTAACAGGCAGATAGCCCAACTGAGTATTCATCTTCATCACGGCAGAACCGGATGTCAAAGAGAAAATCTTGGCATGAGGCCATCGCTGTCGGGCAAGTGTGAAAGTCAGGTTCTTGATGCGCTTGGCCAGTCCGATGCCTCGGAAGTCTGGATGAACAATCAAGCCTGATGTGGTGACGTAGTGCTTGTTGCCCCATGTCTCGATGTAGCTGAAACCTGCGAATTTCTCTCCCTGGAGAGCGATGACAGCCTTTGCCTCACGCATCTTGGTCGCTACGTATTCTGTAGAACGCTTGGCGATGCCGGAGCCACGCTTCTTAGCAGCTTCGGCGATGGTTGTCAGAATGGTGTCGATGTACTTGATGTGACTTTCGTCTGCCACCATTACTTTTACTTCTTCCATTTTCTCTTTTTATTTAATATCTAAGTTTTTATTATTGTCTAATAGTTTTTGCCTGCTGATAGCTTAACCATAAATGTCGGGGATGATTTCTGCCAGCAGGTCGATGATGTCTTTCTCGCGCGTACCTTCTTTCTTAACAAGAAAAATGGTGTCGTCGCCAGCTATAGTTCCTAAGATCTGCGGAATGTCGCTGTTGTCGATATTGTAGGCTATACTGCTTGCATAACCTGGTCGTGTTTTGATAACAATCATGTTGCCGGAGAAGTTGATAGAGGTAAATCCTGAAGTCATTAGCATCTCGCGGGCTGAACGTGGATTGGGGACACGTTTGTACATTGTCTCGTTGGGCAGTACGTATACATATCTTCCGTTCATTGATGCCGCTTTTGCAACCTTCAACTGTTTGAGGTCGCGACTCAGGGTGGCTTGGGTTACGGTATAACCTTCCTTGGCCAATGCCTGTAAAACTTCTTCCTGAGAGCCTAACTCCTGGCTTGAGATAAGCATCTTTAGGGCTTCCATTCTGCTCGTCTTAATCTTCATGCTTTGAATTTTTATACATTGTTCGACTGCAAAATTACAGTTTTTTATTGTTACTGCCAAATAAAATCGTATAAAAATGATGAATAAGCTAACATTTTGTAGTTTTGCATGTGTATGGTTGGTATAAATATGCGAGTTAGGGTAACTTGAAAAGCCTTCTGTGGAGCATGGGGAAGTATAAAGTTTGTAAAAACTTTCTTTTTGTTGAAAGTTTTACGTATATTTGCAATCTAAATCATACTTTTAATAACTAAACATTATAAAAACCGTAACGATGAAACAGACAAATGTGAAGCCTGCAGATGGCAAGTTGGGTATTATGGTCGTAGGTTGTGGCGCAGTTGCCACAACTTTTATGACAGGTGTGTTTATGGCTCGTAAGGGCTTGGCCAAGCCAGTAGGCTCAATGACCCAATATGATAAGATTCGAGTGGGCCGTGGTGCTGACAAGAAGTATCTGCATTATAAGGATATTGTTCCTTTGGCAAGTCTTGATGATATCGTGTTTGGAACCTGGGATGTTTATCCTCAGAATGCGTATCAGGCTGCTATGTATGCAGAAGTGTTGAAGGAGAAGGATATTAATCCGGTTCGTGAGGAACTGGAAAAGGTGATTCCTATGAAGGCGGCTTTCGATAAGAATTATGCAAAGCGCCTTGATGGTGACAATGTGAAGGACTGCAAGACCCGTTGGGAAATGGTAGAGGCTTTGCGTCAGGATATTCGTGACTTCAAGGAAAAGAACGGATGTGCACGTATCGTTGTTATCTGGGCTGCTTCTACTGAGATTTATGTGCCTGTAGATATGGAAATCCATGGCACGTTGGCTGCTCTTGAGGCTGCAATGAAGGCAGACGACCGTGAGCACATCGCTCCTTCTATGTGCTACGCTTATGCTGCATTGACCGAGGGTGCTCCTTTTATTATGGGTGCTCCTAATACTACTGTAGATATTCCTGCTATGTGGGAACTCGCAGAGAAGACCAAGATGCCTATTGCCGGCAAGGACTTCAAGACGGGACAGACTCTTGTAAAGAGTGGTTTTGCTCCTATTATCGGTACCCGATGCCTTGGACTGAATGGATGGTTCTCTACCAATATCTTGGGCAATCGTGACGGTCTGGTGCTCGATGAGCCTGCAAACTTCCATACCAAGGAGGTCAGCAAGCTTTCTACTCTTGAAACAATTTTGAAGCCAGATGTACAGCCCGACCTCTATGGTCACGGCAATGATGAGGATACGCAGTACTATCACAAGGTTCGCATCAACTATTATCCTCCTCGCAATGACAACAAGGAGGGCTGGGATAATATCGATATCTTTGGCTGGATGGGTTATCCTATGCAGATCAAGATTAATTTCCTCTGTCGTGACTCTATCCTGGCAGCTCCACTGTTGCTCGACCTCACCTTGCTGAGCGATTTGGCTGCCCGTGCTGGCCGTTATGGTATCCAGCGTTTCCTGAGTTTCTTCCTCAAGGCGCCTATGCATGATTATACCAAGGGCGAGGAGGCAGTCAATCATCTCTACCAGCAGTATACCATGCTGAAGAATGCTGTTCGTGAGATGGGCGGTTATGAGGCTGATGAGGAAATTGATTAATCGAAATATAAGATAAGTACATGAAGATAGAGTGCCTTACCTTTTTTATATATGGTATGTGTGTCATGTTCTACTCCATGATGGTGTGGATGTTCTGGCGCAAGGGTAATGACAAACTGTCGAGGCTGATAATGCTCTTGATGGTAGTGCTTGATCTGGAGTGCCTGAAGGATTTGGCACTCTATCTTTCTGACTTTGAACTCCATAAGTCGATGTGGCATTGGGTGAATGCTACCGATATGGTCGTTGTGCCTGTCTATACTTTTGTGCTTATGGAACTGGTGAAGCCCGGTTGGCTTTCCTGGAGAAAGGCAGCGCTTCATGAGGCTTCTTTTCTTATGCCTCTGGTCTTATATGGGATTACTGACAAATTGTTTTGGTTTGATGTGCTGACTGCATGGTGCTTTGTGTATGGCACGGTGACCTATTTCCTGATGTTCTATCTTATTAGCCGTTACCATCGGCAACTGAAGGAGCGGTTCTCCTATCAGGATAATATTAATCTCAACTGGTTGAGGGGTATTTTGTCGTGCTTCTTCGTGATATTGTTGGTTTGGGTATTCAGTTGTTATATGGTGGATGCTCAATTCGACAACATCTATATGCTGTTTTCTTTGGGCGCATGGATGTTCGTCTGTTATTTCCTTTATAAGCACGAATCGGTTATCGAGGAATTGGGAGATATGGATGAAGACGAAGTGGCTGTTGGTTCTGAGGAAATAAGTCTCAGTGGACTGGAAAAAGAGATAAACAAATTGTTTGTAGAAGAAAAACTTTATCTTAATCCGCAACTCAAACTTTCAGATGTGGCAAGACAAGTGGGTACGAATCGCACCTATCTGAGCCGATTTTTTAATCAGGAGAAGCAGATGACGTTCTTCGATTATGTGAATAATCTACGTGTGGAACATGCTGAAGGGTTGTTGAGAAATACCGATTTAAGGTTGAATGTTATTGCCGAACAGTCGGGATTCAACTCGATGTCGACATTCAGAAGGGCTTTTTTGACTAAGCAAAAATGTACCCCTTCTGAATATCGTAAACGTGTATAGTTGGCTATTTTTATGCCGAATGTAGTGCAGAACTTATGGTTGTACGTCCCATTGTATAGGCACATTCTTCATGATCACGAGTCCTTTCTCGTCGTAACTCAACGAAATGGCAATCTGTGCTTTCTGTATGACCTTGGCGGATTTCTTTACGTTGGTAAAGGTGCTGTAATTCGGAAATTTTATCTAAATTTGCCATGTCATATCAGAGTTTTGCTTGTTTATTTTTGCAACACTAAGATAAGTGAATTCTTAAGCCAGTTGGGATAAAAAACAGAAATGAACATCTCCGCAAGACCATCATAGAGTGTGCATGGGCAGCCAGCACGACGAAGGAGTGCATCTTCAGCCGGTTCTCATACCATCAGACGCAAGTGAGGAAAAAGAACAAGATGAAGGTATATAAAAACCCCCTCTCCAGATCTCCCCACCATGTAGAGGGTGGACTTTCTTGAGATGAAGATCTGTAGAGGGGTAATTTTACCTTTTTACCTTTTTACTTTTTTACCTTTTTACCTTTTTACCTTTAACCACATACACTCCCTTCTGCGGCTCCACGTTGCCGAGGAATCGTCCGTTGAGGTCGTAGTAGTAGTTCTTGGTGGCAGGAGCGGCTGTGGTGGCGGTGATGCCTGTTGCGCCCTTGGCAGAGATGCGTATCACGCCATTGCCTTGTGTGAGGTCCACCTTTATGTTGTAGGTGCCTGGCTCGCCAGAGAAGAGCCAGGCGCCGGGCGAAAAGTCAGGCTCCATGGTGGCAGGAATATCGCAGTCAAGATCGGCGGGGTCACGGTCGGAGTAGGGAGAGAGACGTTTGGCGTTGACAAAGTCCCAATCTGCGCCGAGACGCTTTAACACGATGAAGTGAAGATCGCCCACTTCGCCCACGAATGTGATTTCGCCCTCATAGATGCCAGGCTTGTCGGTGGCAGGAATCACGTTTGCAGGTATGTTGGTGAACCACTTGCCGTCGCAGCCGAGAGTGTAGAGCTCTTTCGGGTAGCCTATTGGATATGACGCGTCGTTGCCGTAGAGCGTCAGACGGTTGTTGACAAGGTCTAATGTAACGTATGCGGTGAGTGGGTTATCTGTCGATGCTCCGATGATGAAGTCAGACACCTCGCCCTTCTTTAGACCTACGGTGAGGTTCGGTTCCACGTCAACAGTTGGTGCGACAGCACCGATGCGCTTGTCTTTAATCTCGTCCCAGCCATCATATGTAGAGGCGAGAGCGGTAGAGATGGTAAACTTGTTGCCATAGAAAGTCACATAGCCAGTGTAGATGCCTTCCACATCGTCCCATGTAAGCTCTGCGCCCTGATCGGCGAAGTTGCTACCGTTGGCACCGATGAGGTAGACATGGTCTGGATATTCGGGCACATAGGTGTCGCTGTGGAGGTTCATGGTCATGGTGCGGAGGTCTACAGTCACGTCGTAGGTGCCTGGTGTGGCGATGTGGAATGACTGCTCTGTGAGCGTCATGGCCTTGTCGCGGTTGATAACCACCTTACCGCCACCGTAGCGGTAGGGCAGTATGGCTTCGTAGTCGTTGGGGTCGGTGCCGAGCTGGGTGAGAATGTTGAAGTAGCATGAGGTAAAGTCTACCGTTGCCTTATACACACCGTCGGTCTCGGTCTTAGGCAGTGTGGCAGCTGACAATGTGGGATCGAAGACACCATTGCTGCCCCATACATACAGCTTGTCGGGAAAGTCACCGAGCAAGGTGACGGTCAGGGTGTTGAAGTCGATGCGCATACGATAGGTTGTACCGGCGACTGGCACTTTGAAAGATGCGTCCCTACCCTTTACCATGGTCATAGGCTCATTAAGAACGAGCATGGCGTCGAATACTGAAGGGGCGAAGCGGTTTTTGTTAAACTCTGTCCAATCGGCATCGCCAGTTGTCAGATGTTGGGTGACGGCGAAATACTGCGCACCGTCAACGAAGGTGACATCACCCTCATACACTCCTGTAGTGGCGGTCTCTGCCAGTTCTGCCGCAGCAGTGTTGGTTTTCCACTCATTGTCGCTGCCGACAATGTAGCACTGTGCGCTGGCAGCAACTGTTGCCAGCACTGTCAGCAATGCTGACATGATGATTCTGTGAAAAGTTTTCTTCATATGTCTTTAGTCTTAATTCCGCAACACTATTATAGATTAATCTTTATTAGTGCCTGATCAACTAAAAGTTGCCCAGGATTTTGCCATGTCAAAATTTTCACTTATCTTAGTGTTGCGAAAAGAAAATAAGCAAAAATCTGATATGACGTGGCAAATTTAGCAAAAAATTCCGAATTATAAGCCAGTATAATAAAAAAACTTCAATGATTTCCCTCGAATTGTGCGAAATTAGCCTTTTTTTTTCGAGAAATCAAGACCACAACTGCAAAAAATCCTACTAACGTGCTCTGAGTCACAATAATATTTATTTTCAATTATCTTTAATCCTTATAATCTACCTTGATTACGATAACGCGGATGGTCTGGTCTTCGCCATCTGTTGCCACCTTGGCGATGTGCCAGTCGCGTGGAAAGAAGATGAAGAATTCGCCAGGATTGCTGTCGAAGAAACGGGCCTTATGATAGTGAGTTTAGTACATATGCTAAAAATGAATTTACGCGAGAAGATCAAAAATGATTGACTACGTTTTTATTACATCATTGCCCGGCAAAGTGGATGATGATAATCAAAAATACAGATTTCATTTATCAACTATATAATAAGGAAGGCATTAATATTCGTACGTTTGATAAAGAATACTTGGTGAGCTTTATGAATAGGAATGATAATAAAGTTACGCATTTGTTGATAACTAACTATTAACAGGTGGGTCGTACTTAGAATAAAAGTGTATTTAAGTATATAGATAAGAAAGATGGCAGCCTTATAACTGGTGAGCTATCTTTCTTTTTATATCTATAATCCGGTTAATTTCAGCCATTTCTGATATTTCATCCTCAAAAACTTTGCCGTTTCGCAGAAAACTCGTATCTTTGTAGCGGAAATATAATTATGGAGGAACAGAGATATGATTTACTATGTAGCTAATCCGATATACGATTCTGTGTTCAAATTCCTGATGGAAGACGAACGCATCGCCAAAACCGTGCTAACCGCCCTGCTGAAAAAGGAAGTGGTGAGCGTGGAAATGAGAAGGCATGAGCATCCTAACATCACCCGCGACAATATCTCGATGTTTCGCATCGACTTTGCTGCCAGGGTGAGGGAAGAGGATGGAAGCGTAAGGCTCATCCTTATCGAACTTCAGAAGACATGGCTCGATACCGAGACGCTCCGGTTCCGACGTTATCTGGCTGCCCAGTATAATGCTGAGGAGAATATGATAAAGGAGGGAGAGGGCAAGGGATATGCCGTGCCGATGGTGGCTGTGTATCTGCTGGGCCATAGAGTGGGAGATATTGACAAGGCTGTGGTATACGTGAACCACAAGGCTCTCGACTATGACGGGAAAGAGGTAGAGAACGGGATGGATGATCCTTTCATCAACAGTCTGACGCATGACAGTATCCTGGTGCAGATTCCTCTTTTGCATGGCAAGATAAACAATAGGCTCGACAAGGTGCTGAGCGTGTTCGACCAGTCGCAGAGGGATAAGAAGAACCAGCAGATGTTATGCCTGGAGGGTGATAAATATAAGGATGATTCGGATATGATGTATATCGTTCACCGTCTGGGACTTGCCACGATGAGTGCTAATATCCGGCAGGAGATGAATGATGAGGATGAATACTATTCTGCCATAGAAGCTCGCGATACGCAGGTGATGAAGCTCAATAAGATTATCAGTGAGCAGGCTAATCAGGTAAATGAGCAAGCAACTCAGATAAATGAGCAAGCAACTCAGATAAATGAGCAAGCAACTCAGATAAAAAGCATGGCGCAGGGCATGCTGGAGAATGGAATGCCCCTGGAGATGGTGGCTAAGATGATGAACAGAACGCCTGAGGAAGTTCGTGCTTTATTGGGCAAATGATATAGAAAACGCAGGGATGCCAGGGGGAATCTCTGCGTTTTTTTAGTGTCATAGCGTAAAAAAGGCAGATTTTTACGCTATGATACTTTGTTTTTACCTTTTGAAACTCCGATTTCGAAGTAATTTGCTATCTTTGTCGGCAACAAATAGGATGTGTCCGGACGCTTGCCATGAAAACCGGGCTCTCTTTACTTTACTGACAAATAACAAATTTAATAAACATAAACTTATGAGAAAGACAAAAACTACTTTTCTGTTTCGGAGAATGATGCTCATCGTGCTTGCCTTCTTGGGCTATGCTGCCATGACTCAGGCTCAAGTTTACGTGGTTGATGATTTCGTCAACGACTCTACACCTTGTTTCGAATACCGCCTCAAGGAGGGTAAGTATCTGCTACCGGATGATGAGCCTACGCTCTATCTGCACAATGGGGATACTATCAATGTGTTTGAAATGAAACATAGAAGCAACGGCATGATATTCAGCAAGGATTACTGGTATTATCTCTTTAAGAAGGATGGAAAGAAGTATGCGGTTGATGTTAACTTTATTTATTGTAAGGCAGACGACCCGACGAGTTTACAGAAGAATGATAAAGTATATTATACCCAGAATATGAAGCATCAGGGAATGGGCAGATTCTTCTATACCTATACCCCTTATCTTATCATCATCGGTTTGCTGATAGCCATCTGGCTGCTGTCGCTCTTCGGTCCAGCCTATTCTAAAATGCGAAAGCCTGCTGAATATGGCATTCCGGCTATGATTCTTGCCATCACGTTCTTGGAATTCCTGGGACTCTACTTCATGGGAATGGATGTGTTCTGGTGGTGCGACCAGAATTATTATGGCTTCTTCAGTGCGCTCTTCCGTGTGATACCGGGCGTATTGGTTGTCATGACGCAGATTGGTAGCATCAAGCTTTACGAGAATGTGATTTTCGGAGAGAAAAGGCTGTCGGGCTTCTCTATCAAACCTACGCTCTATGGCATGCTGGGCATTCTGCCGGTATCTATCCTGATTCTTGTCTTGAGCCAGACTACTGAACTGACGGAAGAGGTGCTTACCGTATTTTGGATAGTAGGAGTGCTGCTCTCGCTGGTTATCGGTTTCTTCCTGTCTCTGAAAGCTAATTGCGAGATGGTGGGCAAGCGTAAAGGCATCCTGATTACGGCTTTCATCGCTATCTATCTGATAGGTTGCATTGTGGCAGTCATCTGTCTGGGTGTGATGTTGCTGCGCCTTATCATCCAGGTAATTCTCGTTGTAGCAGGTGCCATCCTCATCCTTTTTGTTGCTGGCCATTCCAACTCCGGTGGCGGAGGCGGCGGAGGAGCTGCAAGAATGATTTATAGAGATAAGCTTGGTAATTGCCACACCAGCCAGTATGAAGCTGATAGATCGAACGAAAGAATTGCTGAGCGACGTGCTGAGAGCATGATATAAAATTGCTTGAGTAACAGCAAGTCCGCTAGGCTGCATGGGAGGAACGCAAGTCCGCTAGGCTGCATGGGAGGAACGCCTAACGGACTCGCGTATCTCCCTAACGCCTAGCGGACTTGCGCATCTTTAATCCTTATAATCTACCTTGATTACGATAACGCGGATGGTCTGGTCTTCACCATCTGTTGCCACCTTGGCGATGTGCCAATCTCTCGGAAAGAAGATGAAGAATTCGCCAGGAGTGCTGTCGTAGAAACGGGCCTTCTGAGGGTCGTAATCATAATGAATCACGTCGGGACGGTACTTGCAGTTGGGGGTGCTGGAGTAGTGGTCGATGATACCAAAACGCTCTGTTCCCTTTACCACATACTGAAAATCGATGTGCTTGTTATGACTCTCGCTGCGGCGCTTTTCCAGCGGCTCGTTCTTGCTGTCCTCTACACTTACCACGAGGTCGGAACCCGGAATCTTGTGCTTTCCCTTCGGAATGCTCAGCAAATCGGTCTTTGCCAGATAGTCGAAAAGCGCCTGCCATTGCTGCGGATTCTTCTGATACTGCAGATAGAAATCTGCGAGGTTTACGCTGGAATGTGGCTTCGCCTTGTCGAAACCATTGCGCCAGATACCGCTCTCTGCCCAAGCTATAGCCTCTTTTATGAGTTCGGGCTTATCGCCGTAATACTGTGTGTAATAACCTCTCTTGCAGCCGCATTTCTGTGCTGAATTATGACAGCAGGTATGCGCACCGGCGACCATCGATGTACTGAATAAAAGGGCTATGCCCCAGATAATCTTCTTCATTTTGACTTATTAAATTGTAGCGTTAGTTAAATTTGAGGGCAAAAGTACAAAGATTATTCGAGAAAACAAACGGAAAATGGAGATTTCTTCGTATCTTTGCACACATATTTTGTAAGATTATGAAGAAACTGTATATTCTTTTGTGTGGGGCAACGGTGGCCCTGCTGATGGCGGCATGCCAGGGAGGAAAGACGGCTGCTGCTGATGCGGAGGCAGGCGATACCCTGGAGATGAAGTACGCCAAGTTGCTCACCATCGTGAAACATGGCGATGGGGAAGAGACTTCCGATGCTACAGAAGGCATTGATTATCAGTATGCTGAGGCTCTCGTTGCCAACCCCTGGAAGGCGGGAACGATGCTGCATCGTTATATTCTTATTCCGAAGGGAGAGGAGGGGGATAAGACGGTGGCGATGCTTGCCAAAAGGCGCAGCACGGGGGCGAGATGCACTACTGATACCGTGCGCACGCCGGTGGAGAGGAGTGCCGTTTTCATCGCTCCCCATTGTCAGCTGATGTACGAACTGGGCTGCCAGCAGGCCATCCGTGGTGTCTGTGACCTCGATTATATCAATATTCCGGATGTTAAGAAGAGGGCTGCTCTTTCCGGGAATACTTCTGCTCAGAATCCTATTGTGAATTGCGGTTCGAGCATGGCACCCGACATCGAGCGCATCATCGCCCTGAAACCCGAAGCTATCCTCCTTTCGCCCTTCGAGAACAGCGGAGGATATGGCAAGCTCGACAAACTGCATATCCCCATCATCGAAGCTGCCGACTATATGGAGTCTTCGCCACTAGGCAGGGCGGAATGGATGAAATTCTACGGCATGCTCTTTGGAAATGAAGAGGGAAAAAGTAACGGAATATCGGGTTCTTGCGAACCAAAGGCAGATTCGCTCTTTGCGAAGATAGAAAAGGAATATCTTTCGCTTAAGGCGCAGGCAGCCGGGTATCGGAAGGGTCTCTCTATCCTGACCGAAAGAAAAACGGGCAACGTATGGTATGTGCCTGGTGGCCAGAGCACTATCGGTATTCTGCTGAAGGATGCCAACGCCCGTTATATCTTCGAGGACGATCAGCACAGCGGAAGTCTGGCGATGAGCCCGGAGCAAATCTTGGCGAAGGGAAAGCAGGTGGATGTATGGGCATTCAAGTATTTCGGTGGTGCTCCTCTGTCGCAGGCTCAACTGCTTCAGGAATATGACGGCTACAAGGCTCTTGCTGCCTTCAACCGGGGTAATATCTATCAGGTGGATACCTCTACGGTACCTTATTTCGAACTTACGAGTTTCCATCCCGAACTGCTGCTCAGAGAGTTCATCATCCTGGCCCATGGCGAGCGGTTCGGCAAATTGAGATTCTATAAGAAATAGGGCTTTAATCAGAGATTTTACAAGAAATAGTTTTAGTGAATGAAAACCATCGTTTTAGGGGCAATCGCCATTATCATACTGTTTTTCGCCAACCTGGCATGGGGGAGTGTAAACATCCCGTGGCAGGACGTGGGGGCGATTATTTCGGGTTCTCAGACCGACGAAACCTACCGCTATATTCTGTTGGAATCGCGACTGCCGGCGGCGATTACCGCTTTGCTTTCGGGCGCAGCCCTCGCCACGAGCGGCTTGCTCCTGCAGACAGCCTTCCGCAATCCTCTGGCGGGTCCTGACGTATTCGGAATAAGCAGCGGAGCCGGACTGGCGGTAGCCATCGTGATGCTTGCCTTTGGCGGCAATATTGCCCTGGATGATTTAGGGGCAGGTTTTCTGGGTGATGCCGGCAACTATGCCATCGGCGGTTTCCTGGCTGTCCTCATCGCAGCCTTTATAGGGGCTATGGTGGTGATGGGTATCATCACCTTCTTTTCTGCCATTGTGCGCAGCCATACGGTACTGCTCATCATCGGACTGATGGTGGGTTATCTGGCAAGCAGCGCCATCTCATTGCTCAATTTCTTCAGCACGGCAGAGGGCGTGAAATCGTATATGGTTTGGGGCATGGGCAGCTTTGGCAATGTTTCGAGCCAGCAGATGATGTTCTTCATCCCGTTGGCCCTCATTGCCCTGGCTGCATCTCTGCTCCTTGTAAAACCGCTGAACGCCATGCTGTTAGGCGAGCAGTATGCCGAGAATCTGGGCTTCAACATCAGGCGCCTGCGCATCGTTCTGCTCATCATCACCGGTCTTCTTACGGCAGTGGTTACCGCCTTCTGTGGTCCCATCGCCTTCATAGGTCTGGCAACGCCGCATATCGCCCGCCTCATCATCGGCACGGAGAATCATCGCCGACTGTTGCCCGTTACGATGCTGATGGGTGCATCCATTGCCCTTCTCTGCAATCTCTTCTGCACCCTTCCGTCGGATGGTGGCATCATCCCCCTGAATGCCGTCACCCCGCTGTTCGGTGCCCCCGTCATCATCTATGTTTTGGTGAAAAAGCGCATCTGATTGCATATAAAAAAGCGTTTCTAGTTCGAAGAGATGAACCAGAAACGCTTTCTTTGTTATACTATGTTTTACTTGCGGAAGTTCTGTTACTTATTCACGACATTAATCGGATTGCCCTCGAGAAATGCCTTTACGTTGGCGGCTACCTGCTTGT
>CAVBFV010000066.1:0-12948 GCA_963594575.1 Lachnospiraceae bacterium
CAGATTGTGGTTCTGAATGTCGTGGGTTCGAGTCCCACCTTCCACCCAAGATAAACCCTGCAAGATTCATTTCTTGCAGGGTTTCTTGTTATATATCCGTATTGAGCGGAAATTCTTTTTTGTCATATAAACGAATTGCAATAGTATTTCTTTAAGTATATTATAGACTGAAAACATACAAAAAAGCCTGCTAAGGGAAGAAAATATCCCTCTAGCAGGCATTCTTATAAGGATGAATTGAAAACTTATCTGATTACTTTCACTTCACCATCCTTAGCAATCTTAACGATGCTGGAAGGCTGATGAGGTTTATGCTCCTGACGGCGGCTCCAGCAAACATAATCTACAGCATTGAGGATTTCCTCGGAGATGTCGCGATAATTCTGTGCAGCAGGCTCACCACTCACATTAGCACTTGTACTTACAATAGGCTTCTGAAAACGATAACAGAGTTGTTTGGAGAAAGGCTCATAGGTTATACGCATCGCCAGACTTCCATCCTCTGCTACCAGATTATTAGCCACTCCACTCGCATCATCAAGAATAACCGTAGTAGGCTTTACAGGCATAGCAGCATCGATGAAATCCCATGCTACCTGTGGCACATTGCGGAAATAACGCGCCATGCGGTCAGCAGAATCTATCAGGCAGATAAGCGCCTTAGAATCGTCACGTTTCTTTATTTCATAAACTTTCTTTACCGCTTCAGGGTTGGTGGCGTCGCATCCTATGCCCCATACGGTATCTGTAGGATAGAGTATCACTCCACCCTTTCGCATGCACTCTACAGCACGCTTGATGTCTTCTTCTACAGTCATAATACTATAAAACTAAAAATCAAAAATCTTTTGAATCTTAAAAATCGTCACTAACATCTTTCTTCAAACACTCATAATAAGCTATGTCCTTCATACCATTGAGAAAAGCAGAAGCATCCATGCGTTTCTTGCCACTGAGCTGCAACTCCTGAATAATGAGCCATTCGTCAAGGCAGGCTACTTGTAACGACTTCCCCTCAACGCGGAGCGATCCCACAGGCGCATCACCACGCTTCATACATGAAAGACGGGTTGAAAATATCTTAAGTACCTGAATTTTCTGTGTACTCTGCTTATGGGATGGATGAGTAGTAGGCTCAGGGAACCTCACGTAATCATCATCTCCTTTAGGATCGTCAAAGAATACTACTGTCTCCTTCTTCTTAATTTCAGTCCATGCACCAGGGTATGGAGAAAGACCGCGGATGAAATCATACACCTGTTTGGCAGGCTTGTGGAAGTCGATGCGGCAGGTATCCTTGAAGATTTTCGGAGCCGGCTTGAGTTCGGCACCCTGTCCTATCATTTCGCTCTGAGGAATGGAACCGATATTACCATCGGCAGCGATGAGCGCATCAATGGTTTCCAGCGCCAATTCAGCACCAAGATGCATCAACCCGTCGTAAACATACTCCACATTTGCCGTCTCCGGAATAGGAAAACATTTCTGCAGGATGATGCGACCGGTATCAATATCGTGGTCGAGGAAGAAGGTGGTAACACCCGTCTCCTTCTCGCCATTAATCACTGCCCAGTTGATAGGCGCCGCACCGCGATACTGCGGAAGGAGGGCTGCATGTACATTAAAAGTACCATATTTCGGCATCGCCCAAACCACCTCTGGCAGCATGCGGAAAGCAACTACCACCTGCAAGTCAGCCTGATAAGAACGCAACTGCTCCACAAACTCAGGGTCCTTCATCTTTACAGGCTGCAGCACCGGTAAACCATGCTCTACGGCATACTGCTTAACCTGCGAAGGTTGCAGCGTATCCTGATGTCTGCCCACCGGTTTATCAGGCTGCGTAACCACAGCCACCACGTTGTAACCGCCCTCTACCAGGCGCTTGAGGGATTCCACCGCAAACTCCGGTGTTCCCATGAAAACAATTCTCAAATCCTTCTTCTCCATAAAACACTAATATTTTAAAATAAAACCAGCAAAGCCGTTGAATTCTTCACTCTTCGTTCTTCACTCTTCACTTAAAACTCCTACTCTGCCGACATATCCGCTACAATCTGCCTGTACATGGAATAGATTCTAGTACGGCTGATGTAACCCTTCAGTACGCCTGCCACATCAACCACAGGCAGTTGGGCGGTATCGGTTTTATCAAATTTCTGCATCACCTCGTCCATACTGTCATGTTCGGTAAGAACTGCAGAAGGCTGCATCATCAGCTGACGCACGGTGAAATGCTGATACAGTTCGGTGCGGAAGATGATGTGGCGAATCTTCGTAATATCTATTACTCCCAACAGCACACCCGCCTGATTCAAAACAGGCAGAAAGTTGTTGTTACTGCGACTTATCTCACTCACCAGCTTGCTCATCGGCAGATCCGGACCTACCGGATGATAATCTTTCTCAATGACATCCTGCATGCCCAGCAGGGTGAGCGCAGCCTTGTCAATATGGTGGGTGAGCAGCTTGCCCTCTCTAGCCAGACGCAGGGCGTAGATGCTGTGACTCTCGAAGATGCTGATGGTGAGCAGCGAAGAGATGCACACTATCATCAGCGGCATGAAGAGCTGGTAGCCGCCCGTGAGTTCGGCAATGAGGAAGATGCCCGTAAGCGGGGCATGCATCACGCCCGTAATGAGGCCCGCCATGCCCAAGAGTGTAAAGTTTTGCTCAGGAATGTAGACGCCCACCTGGTTCACATTCCAGAGACGCGCAAAGAGGAAACCGGCAAAACCGCCAATGATGAGCGAAGGGGCAAAGGTACCACCGCATCCGCCACTGCCGTTGGTTGCTGAGGTGGCAAAAACCTTGGTAAAGGTTACCAGAGCGATGTAGAGGATGAGCAGCTGGTTGTGCCCGTAGAAGAGCGAACGGCTCATCACCTGCCCCCAGTCTTCCACATTCTGCCCCTTCAGCAGCACGTTGACTGCCGTATAGCCTTCGCCGTAGAGCGAAGGGAAGAGGAAGATGAGCGAACTCAGAATCAGTCCGCCAAACAGCAGTTTTACGTAGGGATAAGGCGAAAGTTTGGCAAAGAAGCCCTCGCATGCCGACATGGTGCGCATGAAATAAAGACTCACCAAGCCGCAGAAAATGCCCAGCAAAAGGCAGGCAGGCACGCGGTCGAGCGCCCACGGACTGGTAAGCGTAAAATCGAAAAGACTCTTGGAGCCCATCAGGATGTAGGTAAAGCAAGTAGCTGTTACACAACTGATAAGGATAGGCAGCAAGGAAGCCATGCTCAAGTCTACCATCAGCACCTCAAGCGTAAACACGAGTCCGGCAATAGGCGCCTTAAAGATTCCAGCAATGGCTGCAGAGGCGCCACAGCCCACCAGCAGAATCATGGTTTTCTTGTCCATGCGGAAAATTTGCCCCAGGTTTGACCCGATGGCCGAACCCGTGAGCACAATAGGAGCCTCGGCTCCCACGGAACCACCGAAACCGATGGTGATACCTGATGCCACCACCGACGACCAGCAGTTGTGGGCCTTGAGCTTGGAATTTTTGGTAGAGATGGCGTAAAGCACACGGGTGATACCATGGGAAATATTATCTCTGACCACATATTTAATAAAGAGCATGGTGAGGTAAATGCCAACAATCGGGAAGAGCAGGAAGAGCAGGTTATAGGTGCCCTTGTTAAATCCCGAAGTGAGCAACAACTGTATTTCGTGCACAATGCCGTGCAGGAAATATCCTGCCACCGACGCCAGAAGGCCGATGATAAAAGCCAGGATAAGGGTCATCTGGCGGTCAGAAATATGTTTTTTCTGCCAATCCACCATCTTACTGACCCATCCCTCATTCTGCTCGTTATAATCTAGAATTTCTTCATCCATCTTTTTTACATTGATTTAGAATTCCGATGTGAAATGGAACTTGATGTGTTCAAAATCCTGCTGCGCCATGCTCAACACGTAGCCCGAATCGGCAAGAAAGACATCGCGCCCCTCAATATCCTTGGCCATGTACTGGTACTTGCGCTTCTTGAAGTTCTCGAGTTCCTTCTCGTCATCAGCCTCTATCCAGCAAGCCTTGTGAAGATGCACGGGCTCCCAGCGGCACTTGGCGTTGTACTCGTTCTCCAGGCGGTACTGGATAACCTCGAACTGCAGCTGACCCACGGTGCCCACGATGCGGCGACCGTTGAACTGGTTGACGAAGAGCTGCGCCACACCCTCGTTCATGAGCTGCTCCAATCCCTTCTGGAACTGCTTGCTCTTCATCGGGTCATCATTCTCGATGTACTTGAAAAGGAGTGGAGAGAAGCTTGGCAAACCGCGAAAATGCATCTTCTCTCCCTCCGTCAACGTATCTCCTATCTTGAAAATACCGTTGTCTGGCAAACCTACAATGTCACCCGGATAAGCCTCGTCAATGGTACTCTTACGCTGTGCCATGAACTGCGTAGGCGAAGAGAAACGTACGTTCTTATCCAAGCGCACGTGGTAATATGGCTGATTTCTCACAAACTTGCCCGAGCATATCTTACAGAAAGCGATGCAGGAGCGGTGGTTTGGATCAATATTGGCTGTAATCTTGAAGATGAAACCACTGAACTTAGGTTCTTCAGGCTTCACCAGTCGCTCCTCTGCCTGGGTGGGTCTAGGAGATGGAGCAATATGAACAAAACAGTCGAGGAGTTCCTGAACACCAAAATTGTTCAGTGCCGAACCGAAGAACACTGGTGCTACTTCGGCCGAACGATAGGTTTCTTCCTCAAACTCAGGGTAAACACCATCTACCAGTTCCAGTTCCTCACGCAGTTGTGCAGCCTCACGTTCACCAACCCGCTCGTCAAGTTCTGAACTTTGGATGTCTACCTCTACCTTCTCGGTAACTCGCTGTTTGTTAGGGGTAAAGAGGTTCAGCTGATGCTCGTAGATGTTGTAAACGCCCTTGAAACGGGCGCCCTGGCCGATAGGCCAGCTCAGCGGGCGAACCTTGATTTTAAGCTCTTCTTCCAACTCGTCGAGCACATCAAACGGGTCGCGTCCCTCACGGTCCATCTTGTTGATGAAGATGATTACCGGGGTATTTCTCATGCGGCACACCTCCATGAGTTTGCGGGTCTGTGCCTCCACACCCTTGGCAGAGTCAACCACGATGATGGCTGAATCTACGGCTGTAAGTGTGCGGTAGGTATCCTCGCAGAAGTCCTGGTGACCTGGAGTATCCAGAATATTCACCTTATAAGGTTCTCCCTCCTGTCCGGCAGGGAGATAATCAAATTCCATTACAGATGTAGATACCGAGATACCACGCTGTTTCTCAATATCCATCCAGTCAGAAGTCGCAGTTTTGCGAATCTTGTTATTCTTTACGGCACCTGCCACCTGAATCTGTCCACCGAAGAGCAGGAACTTCTCGGTCAATGTTGTCTTACCAGCATCCGGGTGAGAGATAATGGCAAATGTTCTTCTTCTTTCTATTTCGTTCATCCTGTTGTATATATATATAATAATGTATATTCTAAAAAGTAATCACTAATAACTAATCACTACATGTCGTCATCATCAAACTTGAGTCCCTCGGTTCGGTCTTTGATGTAATAATCGCTGAGCAGACCTATGAAGACGGTAATCTCCTTGATGGCCCTTTCGGTTTCGGGCGTAATTTCCTTCTTCTGCAGGCGCAGCATCATCACACCATAGAGGGCATCGAGGCAGGTTTCAATCTCGTTGAGATCCTTGTCGCCCCGCTGGCGCAGCTCTACGATGAAAGGCAGCACCTTGTAATATTCGGCATTGTAGATAGGAAACTTGGTGCTCTGCAGCAGCATGCCGTGCAGGTCAATGACGTCCTTGAGTATCACCTTATTAATATTAAGGTGTCCTCCCTCGCGCTTTCCCTCCTCGTTCATCATGCGAATCAGGTTGCCAAACCAGTCGAGTTCTTCCTCGCGCTGCTCAGGTGTAAAGTCGAACCGGTCTACATAATTTTTCTTGATGACAGGCAGCGAGCATCCGTAAGCTCGGATGATGTCCTCAATCTGCCACATATATAATAAGTATTCTGCGATACTTTTCTTTCTTAATTCTTGTGCTACAAACATAAACTTTGAACTGTTAACTTTTGAACTTTATGCTTTGCCTTCTTCTGATTGAAGGGGTGTTTAAAGACCTGTTTAAGGACTTTTAAAATTCCGGCAGATGATACAGATTGAAAATCGTGCCGAAGAGAGCGATCATGGAGAAGATGATGACCACGCTGCCTATTACCTTATTGATAATGACGATGCCGTTGGTATCAAACTTGTTCCTAATCTTGTCGACGAGCCAGGTGAGTCCGAACCACCACAGCAGGGCTCCGAAGACGATGCTGAGATACCCTACTCCCATTTCTACCGGCATATCCGGTACGACGAAAGCAAACTGCGCGAAGGTGGCCATGAAGAGGAACACGATGAGCGGATTGGAGAGTGTTACGAGGAACGCCGTGATGCCGTTGTGCATCAGGGTACCCTGCTTGTTGCTCGACTTGTGCATGTTCTTCATCGGGTCGCTTTTGAAGCAGTAGATTCCGAACACGAGGAGCATCAGACTGCCGAAAATCTGAAGATAGAACTTGTTCTCGGAGTTGCTCACAAAATCCATCACAAAACTCATGCCCAAGCCTGTAAACAGAGCATATACAATGTCGCTGCATGCGGCACCCACACCTGTTACAAACCCATACCAGCGACCCTTGTTGAGTGTACGCTGGATGCAAAGGATGCCTACCGGCCCCATAGGGGCTGAGGCAAGAACACCGATGACAATTCCTTTGAATATGAAGTCAAGGATGTTTATCTCAATTGGAAATGCTAAATTCATCTTAGTATCGTTACAATTTCTAACAGTCGGCAAAGTTACAAAATTTCGGGCACAAAGCACAATTTTTTCGCCTAAAAGTTCATTTTATATCCGTTTTTTATATTTTCGGGCACGGATTACACGGATTATGCGGATGTTCTGCATGAATATAAACAGGATTTAGGGCAACAGAGAAACTTCGGACAGCAAATCGTCTGGCAGAAAAAAAAAGAAAATTAAAATTTTTTATATTTAAAAATAAACGAGATTCAAAAGTTTTCAGTATCTTTGCCGAGAAATAAAATAATTCTAACTAATTTTAAATAATTAACATGACAGATAATACACTTAAACCGTACGTAATAGGCCTTGACCTCGGCGGTACAAATTCAGTTTTCGGCATCGTAGATGCTCGCGGAGAGATCAAAGCAACAACTGCCATCAAGACAGGCGGTTACGAAAAAGTTGAAGACTATGTGAAGGCAGCCGTAGAAGCTCTCCAACCTATCATTGATACGGTAGGCGGCATTGACAAGATTAAGGCAATGGGTATCGGTGCGCCAAACGCAAACTATTATAATGGAACCATTGAATTCGCTCCAAATCTTCCTTGGGCACACGACGGAGTGGTACCATTGGCCGACTTGTTCAGCAAAGCCCTCGGCGGCTTGCCTGTAGGTATGACCAATGATGCCAACGCTGCTGCGCTCGGCGAGATGACATATGGTGTAGCAAGAGGTATGAAAAACTTCATCGACATTACACTCGGTACAGGCGTAGGTTCTGGTATCGTTATCAACGGACAGATGGTTTACGGCTGCGACGGATTCGCAGGCGAATTGGGTCACGTTACCATGGTACGTGGCAAAGAGGGCCGTACCTGCGGATGCGGCCGTACAGGATGTCTCGAAGCTTACTGCTCTGCCACTGGTGTGGCTCGCACAGCACGCGAGTTCCTCGAGAAGAGCGATGAGCCTTCATTGCTCCGCGAGATGAACCCTGAGGATATTACATCTTATGATGTGAGCGTTGCTGCAGGCAAGGGCGACAAGCTGGCACTGCGTGTATACGAGTTTACCGGCAAGATGCTCGGTGAGGCTTGTGCTGATTTCGCAGCCTTCTCTTCACCAGAGGCTTTCGTCTTCTTCGGTGGTCTGACCAAGGCTGGCGACCTCATCATGAAACCTATCCAGAAGGCTTATGATGAGCACGTGCTCCGCACCTTCAAGGGTAAGGCTAAATTCCTTGTTTCTACCCTTGATGGCAGTTCTGCTGCCGTACTCGGTGCGAGTGCAGTGGCTTGGGATATGTAAAGGGTTGTAAAAACAAAAAGGTTTAATTTTCCATTTTTGGAAAAATCAGTTTAGGTAATATGCTTCGCGAAACTCGTGAGAGGATTGTAGCGAGGGTTAAGATTGTTAGGAAAAGCCTGGCACTCGAGAGAGCGTCAGGCTTTGCTTTTTCTTATCATAAAACAAAAAAAACTCAACAACCACCATGCGGTCATGGCGGTCATTAAGGTCATTGGTCATTAAGGTCATTAAGCTTTTTCCAACCAGTTTCTCACCATCTTCTTGCCGTCTGGCGTCAGCACGCTTTCCGGATGAAACTGGATACCATGAATATCATAGTTCTTATGCTTCAGACCCATGATGCAACCATCATCGCTTACCGCCGTAACGTCCAGGCAGTCAGGGAATCCCGAGCGGTCTACCACCCAAGAGTGGTATCTGCCAATCTCTATGCGCTTGTCCAACCCGTCGAAAATAACATCGTTGCCAAACTGGGTGCAAGGGGTTGCCACTCCATGATACACCTCAGAAAGATTGGTAAGCTTGGCTCCAAACGCCTCGCCTATAGCCTGATGACCCAGGCATACGCCCAGCATCGGCTTGCGGCCTGCATACTTGCGGATAACATCCATCAGCAGTCCCGCCTCCGACGGAATGCCCGGACCCGGACTCAGAATGACCTTGTCGAAGCGTTCCAGCTCCGGCAACTGGAACTGGTCGTTGCGGAACACCGTAACGTCAGCTCCCAACTCCTTTACCAGATGGGCCAGATTATAGGTAAAGGAATCGTAATTATCTATGATTACTACTTTCATCTTTTGTTATTTATTATTGATTAGTGAGTAGTGAGTACAATCAGCGAGAAATAATCACTAATCACTAATAATTAATCACTATTACAACTCTTCAGCAATGTGAATCGCCTTGGTCAGCGCACCGAGCTTGTTGTTACACTCTTCTAGCTCATACTCATCATTGCTCTTTGCCACTACTCCACTACCCGCCTGGAACCAGAGTTCGCCGTTTCGGCTAATGAAGGTACGTATCACGATGGCCTGATTCAGGTCGCCGTTCAGACCGATGAAGCCGATACAGCCTCCGTAGGCACCGCGGTTGTGAGGCTCCAGCTCTGAGATAATCTGCATCGCTCTCACCTTAGGCGCACCGCTCAGCGTGCCGGCAGGAAAGGTATCAATAAACTCCTTGATGTGGTCGGCATACTCATCCAACTCTCCGCTCACACGGCTCACGAGATGGATAACATGACTGTAGAACTGCATGTCCTTGTAGAAATCTACTTTCACCCCATGACAGTTGCGGCTCAGATCATTGCGCGCCAGGTCTACCAGCATCACGTGCTCGGCATTCTCCTTCGGGTCGTTGCGCAGGAATTCGGCAGCCTTGCGGTCCTGCTCCATATCTCCTGTGCGTCGGGTGGTTCCGGCAATCGGGTCAATGAACGCCTTGTTGCCCACGATGCGGTTATGGGTTTCAGGCGAAGAACCGAAGATGCGGAAACCGCCGAAGTCGAAATAGAAGAGGTAAGGCGAAGGGTTGATGCTGCGCAGCGCACGGTAGAGTTTGAAATCATCGCCCTCATATTTCTGTACGAAGCGGCGACTCACCACAATCTGGAATACATCTCCGCGCAGGCAGTGCTGTATGCATCGGCGTATGTTTGCCTTGTGCTCCTCATCGGTGAGCGTAGAGGTGGTTTCGCCCACCGGGTGGAAATCATAAGGTTTCACATTTGCCTTGTTCACCGCCTTGAGCAGTTCGTCGAGCTCTGGAAGTGAAGAGTGAGGATCTTCACTTTCCTGGAGCGCAATGAGCTCCATGGTGTTGTTGAAATGGTCGAAGACGATGATGTCCTTATACATGATGTAATAGATGTCGGGCGCATCATTCTTCTCCATGGTGGTATCCTTGACAGGGATGTTCTCAAAATATCTCACCGCATTGAAGGTGGTGAATCCGTAGAGTCCGCAGAACTCCTTGCTCTCGCCCTCTACATGGAAGGAAGAGATGAAGTCGTTGATACTCTTTGAGATGGCGAGTTTGCACTCCTCGCCCTTACCGGCACCAAAGGCAGGAAGCTGCTCTTTCTCTACTCTTCCATCGGGATAGGTCTTGATGACCTCACCATGACTCACGGCGATGCTTGCCAGCGGATGCACACCGATGAAGGAGCGCGAATTCTCGGAGCCATGATAGTCGGAACTCTCCATCAGAGCCGACTGCGGATAAATATCTCTCAGTCGCATGTAGACTCCCACCGGCGTATAGAGGTCGGCGAGAATCTTGCGGGTAACTGTCTTGTAATTAAACTTCATTTAATTTATGATTTACTGTATATAGTTTACAGCTTACAGTTTATAGCATAAACCGCTTTGACAATCGTGCTCAACGGCGCAGCCTCTGTTAACTATTAACTATAAACTATTAACTATTTAAAAATTGCCGTATTCTCCTGCCATTTCCTTATGGCTCAAATATGTTTCTACATCCTTGTCGCCACGGCCTGATACGGTAAGCACCACCACATCATCCTTCTTGAACTTCATCTTCTTCAGGGCTGCCACGGCGTGCGCACTCTCAATAGCCGGAATGATGCCCTCCATGCGGGTGAGTTCGTAACCGGCGTAGATGGCCTCATCATCCTTAATGGCGAGCACATGACTCCTGCCCGATGTGGCAAGGTCGGCATGCATAGGGCCGATGCCCGGATAGTCGAGACCGGCACTGATGGTAAAGGCTTCCTCTATCTGTCCGTCCTCGGTCTGCATCACGAGGGTGCGTGCTCCGTGGATGATGCCTTCTGTGCCGCAGTGCATGGTGGCAGCGGTATAATCGGTATCTATTCCGTGTCCGGCAGCCTCAGCCAGATATATCTTCACGCGGTCATCATCAATGTAGTGGTAGATGGTTCCGGCAGCATTGCTTCCGCCACCCACACAGGCGATGAGGTAATCAGGATAGTCGCGGCCTATCTTCTCCTCAAGCTGCCATTTCAGTTCTTCAGAGATTACGCTCTGCATCTTGGCAACAATGTCTGGATAAGGGTGCGGACCCATGGTAGAACCTACGATATAGAAGGTATCCTGTGGGTGGCAGCACCAGTCGCGTATGGCCTCAGAGCAAGCATCGCTCAGCGTCATGTTGCCGGTGCGCACAGGGTTCACCTTGGCTCCCAGCATCTTCATACGCTCTACGTTGGTATGCTGGCGTTCCACATCGGTGGCACCCATGAAGATCTCACACTTCATGTTCATCAGGGCGCATACCGTAGCGGTAGCCACACCGTGCTGTCCGGCTCCGGTTTCGGCGATGATGCGGGTCTTGCCCATTTTCTTTGCCATGAGAATCTGACCGATGGTGTTATTGATTTTGTGTGCACCGGTATGGTTCAGGTCCTCGCGCTTCAGGTAGAGCTGGCATCCGTACTTCTCGCTCATGCGCTTGGCATAATAAAGAGGTGAAGGACGGCCCACATAATCTTTCAGCAGCGCGCGGTATTCCTTCTTGAACTCCTCGCTTTCAATGATTGGCTTGTAAGCCTGCTGCAACTCGGTTACACATTTATATAATATCTCAGGAACATAAGCTCCTCCGAATTTTCCAAAAAATCCTTTTTCGTCAACTTGATACATAATACTTAGTTTATAATTTATAATTTATAGTTTATAGGGCAAGCCTGCTATAGGCTAAGCCGCTGTTAACTATTAACTATCAACTACTTTTTGAGGCACTCAAAAAGCCTATCTAATGCCTGATCCGGATCACCGGTTTCATTGAGCAGGGTAACAAACTTGCTGCCGATGATGGCTCCCGCCGCATTATCCTGCGCACTGGTAAGGGTCTGCTTGTTGCTGATGCCGAAACCAATCATGCGTGGGTTGCGCAGATTCATGCCATTGATGTGGTTGAAATAAGCCAACTTGGCATCACCGAAACTGCTCTGGGCACCCGTGATACTCGCCGAACTGACCATATAGATGAAACCATCGGTATGCTCATCGATGAAACGGATGCGCTCCTCGCTGGTTTCCGGCGTAATCATCATGATGACACGGATATCATACTTGTCGGCAATGGGTTTCACCACCTTCAGATAATCATCAAAAGGAAGGTCTGGGATGATGGTGCCGCTCACTCCGCTCTCTACGCAACTCTTGAAAAAAGCCTCTATGCCGTAGTGCATGATAGGATTCAGATAACCCATCAGCACGAGTGGAAGCTGCACTTCATCCTTGATTTCCTTCAGCTGGGCGAAGAGTTTCTTCACTGTCATTCCGTTCTTCAAGGCCTTGGTTCCGGCACTCTGGATAACCGGTCCGTCGGCAAGTGGATCGCTGAAAGGGATTCCTACCTCAATCATGTCGATGCCCTTGCGTTCCATCGCCTTAATTACATCGCCGGTACCTTCCAAAGTTGGGCATCCGGCGCAGAAATACAAGCTCAAAAGCTTGCGGTCTTTATTGTTTGCAAATAATGCATTTATCTTGTTCATCTTTTGTTTTTTACTTTTTTACCTTTTTACTTTTTTACCTTTTTACCTTTAAAAGGAATTCCTTGAGTTTCTCTACATCCTTCAGTCCCGGTTCTATCTCAAACCTGGAGTTGAGGTCGATTCCTACGCATCGGGGATGATGGAAAGACAGGATGCGGGAAGCATCTTCCGGACCGATGCCGCCACTCAACAGGAATGGAACATCGCCATCATATTCATCCAGTACCTGCCAGTCAAACTGCTGACCACTTCCGCCCACCGTCTTACATTTGGTGTCGAAAAGGAAATAGTCAACAGCGCCTACATACTCCTTATATTTCTGAATGTCCCCGGCAGTGGAAACACT
>CAVBFV010000067.1:0-12772 GCA_963594575.1 Lachnospiraceae bacterium
CATTCCTCCCATTGTTGGCAAATGCCCCTTGATTCGACTTTCAAAGACTGATATGTCATGCTCCAACTTGCTGCTTGTCACCTTGGCATATATCTGCGTCGTGGTGATGTTCGTGTGACCGAGTATCTTGCTTACTGTCTCAATCGGCATACCGTATTCCAGGGACAATACTGCAAACGAGTGCCTACTAACGTGGTACGAGATTCGTTTCTTGATGCCACACATTGCAGCCACTTTCTTGATGCGCTTGTTGATAGTGTCAAGTCTGCCGATATTGAACAAGTGGCTGTCCTTTCTCAATGGCTTGTATCTCTCAACAATCTGCATCGGAATATCCATCAGCTTGACTTGAAACGGCACGCCTGTCTTTTGACGCTTGGAAACTATCCAAGGAGCACCGTTTATCATACAGATGTTGTCCTCCGTCAGGTTCTTTGTGTCAATGAAAGAGATGCCTGTCCAACAGCCAAAAACGAACAGGTCTCTTGCAAACGCCATGTTGGGGTCTTCCAACTTTATCCCTGTCATGGCGGTAAGCTCGTCCAAGGTCAAGAACTCACGTTCCTTGTGGTCTGGGTCAACGTGGTACATGGCAAAAGGGTTTCTCGGAATCTTGCCGTTGTAGTGTGCTGCCGTGACGATATGCTTCAATGGTATGGAGTATATCCAAATGGTGGACTGCGTAAGCCCAACGACATTCTTCAGATACAGGCAATAGTCACGGATGAACTCCTCTGTAAGTTCATTCATGGACATATCGCTGCGCTTGTACTGAAACTTGATGAACTCGGCAACGTACTTTCTTACCACAAGATACTTGCGATAAGTCCTAACAGCTCGGTCTTTACCCACACGTTTGGCAAATGCAGCATTCTCCTTGTCAAAGGCTCTGAGCAATGTCTCGTACTCCGTGCCTATGCCTTGATAGGCGTTTCTCACCATTTCTGCGGTAACGAACGCCTCACGGTCAGAAAGGCGTTGGTAATGCTTGGCGATTTGAGCCTTGATGTTGTCAAGCGCAAAGTTCACCTCCTTGGCTTCATTGCTCCTTCCCTTGGCTCTGTTGCCCTTGGCATCCCATATCGCCTTGCTTACGCTCTGCTTGCAGCTGAACTGTGCGATAGTTCCGTTGATTGTCACACGTCCCATGATAGGGACAATTCCGTTTCTCTCCTTGCTTCCATTTACATAGAAGACTGTCTTGAATGTACTTCTCATAATTCCTTGCTTTTTGTCCTGTGCAAAATTAAATCATGAGAGTTGCATGGCAAATTCACAACCTGTGCAGAATTGAGAAGTAAAAACCGAAGCCGTTAAAAATGCTTATTAGAGCGTTTCTTTGAGGTAATGACTTGAAAGCGTTTCTACTTCTCAAATCCGCCATTTTCGCATTTCCTCACGAATGCCACAAAAAGCCAACGACTGCCACAACCACTTGAAACTCAAAACAAAAGCTCAAATCTGCTATTTTTTGCTTTTTTAGGCATTATTTTTAGATAAAATATGCTTGAACTAGGGCGGTAACTCGATTTTTAAGGCCGTTACCGCCCCGTTTCAAGCATGTTTTGTTGAATTGCGGTTCAATTTTTGCAGTGATATATTGTTAATAATCAGAAAAATGCTTGTTTTCTGAAATATTATCTGTATCTTTGTACATTAATTATTAAGAGTAAGATTATGGCTTCAAAGAGATATCCTTTGGGAATACAAACGTTCTCCGAAATCGTGAAGGGGAATTACTTCTATGCTGACAAGACGGCTATCGTCTATCAGTTGGCTCATTATGCCAAATTTCATTTTCTGAGTCGCCCACGTCGATTCGGAAAATCCTTGTTTGTATCTACCCTCCAGGCTTACTTCGAGGGTAAGAAAGAACTGTTCAAGGGCCTTGCCATCGAACAGATGGAGAAGGAGTGGACGGCATATCCTGTCATCCACTTGGATCTGAGCTGCGGTAAATATTATAGTTTGGAGAATACATATTCAATTCTAAACGGAATACTAGAAGTAGAAGAGAAAAAATATGGTTTAAAAGTTAATCCAATAGATGAGAAGTCTTTTGGAGGTCGTCTTAAGAACATCTTGCTTGCAGCAGCTGCTCAAACAGGTAAACAAGTTGTTGTTCTCATAGACGAATATGATGCTCCTATGCATGATTCTGTCAGTGACGAAGACTTGCAGAAAACCATCCGCAATATCATGCGAGATTTCTTCAGCCCCTTGAAGCAGCAAGAGGGAAACATCCGCTTTGTATTCATCACAGGTATTTCCAAGTTTAGTCAGCTCAGCATCTTTAGCGAGTTGAACAATCTTAAGATTCTCACGTTGAAGGATGAATACAGTAGCTGTTGTGGTATTACCAAGAGTGAATTGACTCAGTATTTCCGTGAGGGAATCGAGGAGATGGCTGAGTATAATGGACTTACTTATGCGGAGACCTTGCAGCAACTCAAGCAGCATTATGATGGCTACCACTTCAGTATCAATAGCGAGGATATCTTCAATCCTTACAGCATTATCAATGCTTTGGATGATAAGGAGTTTAATAGCTATTGGTTTACATCTGGTACGCCTACTTTCCTGATAGAACTGATGCAGCAGAAGAATTTGGATATGATGGACTTAAATGATATCTGGGCTAGAGCAAAACGCTTCGATGTTCCTACTGAGACGATTACTGACCCTGTGCCAGTCCTTTTCCAAAGTGGGTATCTTACGATTAAGGGATATGACAAGCAGTTAGGTATGTATTACCTCAGTTTTCCTAATCAAGAAGTTAGACAAGGTTTTTCGGAAAGCCTTTGCCAATATTATACCCCTTCAGAGGTAGGCGAACTTGATGCTATCGTATATGCTTATAAAAAGAATGTGCTCATCAATGACGACATGGGAGCCTTTATGCCTCATTTGAAGGCATTCTATGATAAGTTCCCATATACGATTATCAACAATAATGAGCGTCACTATCAAGCCGTGATATTCACCATCTTCACCATGCTTGGCGAAGATGTGAAGGTGGAGCATACCACTTCGGATGGAAGAATAGACCTTGTGCTCAAGACGGATAAGAGTATCTTTATCTTTGAGTTGAAATATAAGAAGTCTGCCGACATCGCCATGGCGCAAATCAGCGATAAGAACTATGCCAAGGCTTTTGCCGATGATGAGCGAAAGGTTGTGAAAGTGGGTATTAACTTCTCGGAAAACCAGCGAAGTATAGAGGATTGGGTGATAGAATAAATGAAATAGAAGAATGTTGGTGACCTTCATCAGGTGTATGTCACCACACTATATAGATAAAAATATATCTGAACAGGGGCGGTAACTCGTTTTTAAAGGCAGTTACCGCCCCATTTCAAGCATGTTTTGTTCTTTTGTACAGTCGCAGAACTTAGATAATCACTGCCGTTCCGCTGCATGTTACCATCAGCATGGAGCCGCTTTTTCCTACGGTTTCGTAATCCAGGTCGATGCCCACGATGGCGTTGCAGCCCAGGGATGCGGCACGGTCGGCCATCTCTCTGAGGGCTGTATCCTTAGCCTCGCGGAGGGTGCTTTCGTAAGAACCGCTTCTGCCGCCGATTACATCACGGACACTGGCAAAGAAATCCTTTACAAAGTTGGTACCGATGATGGCTTCGCCGGTTACTACGCCACGGTATTCACGGATAGGGTGGCCTTCTATGGTTGGAGTGGTACTCAAAATCATAATCTTTTCCTTTCTTTTTTATGTTATTATCAATGTTATTTATAGCTTAGACGATAAAAGTAGAGAAAAGGTTGCAGAAAATCCAAAAATAATTGTTACTTTTGCATCTGAAATATAAATATTTATAGGTTATATGAACAAGAGATTGATGTTTTCGGCAGCACTCGTGATGGCGCTGCTTTCGGCAAACGCTCAGAAAAGGGCGTTTACCATCGAGGATTTGTACAGGGTGAAGGGCGTATCTTCGGTGAGCCTTTCGCCTGATGGTAAGACGGTTTGCTATACCGCCAGTTCTTCTGACCTGAAGAACCAGAAGTCTGGCTCCGACATCTACATCATGAATGCGGATGGCTCTCACGCCAAGGCTCTTACCGAGGATGGAAAGAGCAGTTCTGCCGTGTGGAGCAAGGATGGAAAGAGTATCTTCTTTACTAATTATGAGAAAGGGACGGCTCAAATCTTTCGCATGGATCTGACTACCTGCGAGACGGAACAGGTAACTGATTATGAGTTGGGTATCGGTAGCCCTGTCATCTCTCCGGATGAGCGATACATTGCCTTTACCGCAGAAGTATATCCCGACCTGGGAGCTGATGCCAAGGCTAACAAGGCCCGGATGGAGAAAAAGGAGCAGGGACCTGTACAGGCGCATATCGCCGACAAGTTGCTCTACCGTCATTGGACGAGCTATAATGATGGCAGATGCAATCACCTTATCCTTTTCGACACACAGACGAAGACTTACAAGGATCTGACTCCGGGCAATTATTCGCTGATATTCGTGGTTGGGGGTGGAATCACCTATCAATTCTCTCCTGACAGCAAGGAAATCTGTTTCGTATCCAATCATGATGAGCATCAGGAGGCTAGCACCAATGCCGACCTGTGGACGGTATCTGTGAATGGGGGAGAACCGGTCTGCATCACGAAGGAGAACAAGGCTTGGGATGGTACTCCAGCCTATTCGCCTGACGGCAAGTATATCGCTTACCGCTTGCAGCAAGTGCCTGGTTATGAGTCTGATCGCTTCCGTCTTGCTATCTACGACCGGGCTGCAAAGAAGTCTACCGTCCTAACAGAGAAGTTTGACAACTGGGTAGATGATTACAAATGGGCTCCCGACAGCAAGAGTATCTTCTTCCTCGGTCAGGTACAGGGCGCTGAGCCGCTCTACAAGCTCGATATAGCCAGAAAAACCATCTCGCCGGTATTGACGGGTAAGGCCATCTCGGAGTTTGATTTCGACAATAAAGGTATGGTATATTATACCTATAGCACGACAGGCAAACCATCGGCTCTTTATCGCCAGCAGATGAAGAAGTGGAATGGAACTCCTGTGGCTAGCGACAAGGAACAGCAGATTACCTTCCTCAACCAGCAGTTGGAGGATGAGGTGGATATCCGTCCATCTGAGAGCATCTGGGTAGATGGCGCAGGTGGTGACAAGGTACAGGTATTCATCGTGAAGCCACACAACTTTGATGCCAGCAAGAAATATCCGCTTATCATCAATATACATGGCGGTCCGCAGATGCAATGGATGAATTCCTTCCGTGGCGACTGGCAGGTTTATCCTGCTGCCGGTTATGTGGTGGCTTATCCTAACCCTCATGGTTCTACGGGATATGGTCAGGCCTTCACCCGTGCCATCTCTGGCGACTGGGGCGGAAAGGTATTCGAGGATGTAATGAAGGTTACCGATAAGCTGGCAACCCTGGAATATGTTGACTCCACCAGGATGGGAGCGATGGGATGGTCGTATGGCGGCTACATGATGAACTGGCTGCAGGGACATACCAAGCGGTTCAAGTGTCTGGCTTCCATGATGGGCGTATATGACTTGCGCTCTATGTGGGGCAGTACCGAGGAAGTATGGTTCCCTAACTTTGAGTTGGAGGGGCAGCCTTACAATTCCGATCTCTACGAGAAGTGGTCGCCATCTTCATACATCAAGAACTTCTCAACGCCAACTCTGGTGATGACGGGCGAGCTGGACTATCGTGTGCCTTATACCCAAAGCTTGCAGTATTTCACAGCCTTGCAGACCCTGAACATTCCTTCGCGACTGATAGTATTGAAGTATGATGGTCACTGGCCAAGCAACCTGAAGTCGATGCCGCTTTATTACAATGCGCACCTCGACTGGTTCCATCGTTATCTTGGCGGTGCTTCTGCACCTTGGGACACAGAGAAAATGGTGAATAATGAGATAGAGTACTAAAATGCCCTATATATATAATAAGGTGTAGAAAATCAAAATAAAAAAAAGCTCCATTCGCAATCAGATGCGGATGGAGCTTTTTTTCTGATAATTAAAAACTTACTTTGTTTCCTGTTCTTCCTGCATATCCAGATACTGGTTGTCCTTGTCGTAGAATTCGTACTGGAGGAACGCCAGTTTCTGTGAAGGAATCACATTGAAGCCGAAACCATACTTAAACTGCCATCTGCGCTTCAGGGAGATGAAACCCTTGTTGATGAAGGCAGCCACGTAAGGATTCACATACAAAGTGAATTTCTTGACGCCGATCTTGTTGACTAGGCGGTCAATTTTTCTTTCCAACTGGTCGGTGAAGAGGATGCTAGACTTGATCTTGCCCGTACCGAAACAGGTAGGGCAGGTTTCATCTACATTCACATCCATAGCCGGACGTACACGCTGGCGTGTAATCTGCATCAGTCCGAACTTGCTCAATGGCAGGATGTTGTGCTTGGCACGGTCCTTCTGCATGTTCTTGCACATGCGTTCATAGAGCAGCTGTCGGTCTTCGGCAAGATTCATGTCGATGAAGTCGACAACAATGATACCTCCCATATCTCGGAGGCGCAATTGTCTAGCCAACTCATCAGCAGCGCCGAGGTTAACATCCAGTGCATTTGCTTCCTGACCTTTCTCACGAGTTCTGTTACCACTGTTTACATCGACAACATGCAAGGCCTCGGTGTGCTCGATGATGAGATAAGCACCGTGCTTGTAGTTAACAACACGACCAAAGCCAGCTTTAATCTGCTTGGTAATGCTGAAATTGTCGAAGATAGGCACCTTACCGGTGTAGAGCTTAACTATGCCCGCCTTTTCAGGGGCTATTAGAGAAACATAGTTCTTCACCTCGTTCATCACATCTTCGTTGTTCACGTAGATGTTCTCGTAAGATGGGTTAAACAAGTCACGCAAGAGAGCAACGGCTCTTCCGGTCTCCTCGAATGCAAGTTGCGGGCGCTGCTGGGTCTTCTGTACCTTGGCGATAGCATCCTCCCATCGCTTCACCAGGACTTTCAGCTCAGCATCGAGCTCAGCGACCTTCTTACCCTCAGCCACAGTGCGGACGATAACGCCGCAATTCTTTGGTTTGATGCTGTGAATGAGTTGTTTGAGTCGGGAGCGTTCTTCACCGCTTTTAATTTTCGACGAGACAGAAACTTTATCACCGAATGGCATGAGTACCAGGTATCGGCCCGCGAATGAGATTTCGCCTGTGAGTCGAGGTCCCTTGGTAGAGATTGGTTCCTTTACGATTTGTACCAGCACTTCCTGTCCTGCTTTGAGTACATTCTGTATGCTGCCGTCCTTTTCCAATTCAGGCATTTTGCTGGCTTTAGAGAATGGGAAAAGTTTCTTTCTGTCGCTCTGTACTTGTTTAAGGTACTTCTGGTAGGAATTAAAATGACTTCCTAGGTCAAGATAATGAAGAAAGGCGTCGCGTTCATAACCTACATCCACGAAGCAGGCGTTAAGACCCGGCATCAGTTTTTTTACCTTTGCGATGTAGATGTTGCCCACAGAGAACGATGCCTCACGAGGTTCGTTCTGGTATTCCACCAGCTGCTTGTCCTCCATGAGTGCGATAGAGATGTCTTTCTGTTGGACATCAATTACAACTTCGCTTGTCATATCTTCAATAATCTTTTAACTTTAAATTAATACAAAAAAAGGGTATGTCATTCCATATCAGAACTGACACACCCCCTCAGTCACGAACTGACCGAGAGCTATAGTAGGCTAGCTACAATGCTAGCTTACTTGCTCTTATGTCTGTTCTTACGTAATCTCTTTTTACGCTTGTGAGTAGCCATCTTGTGGCCCTTCTTTTTCTTTCCGTTTGGCATGATTTTAAAATTTTAAAATATTGTTATTATAAAAAATGATATTTCTCTCTTCCTGTCCAGCAGTATTACTGAGCGTTCTGCATCTCCTCGATGAAGCTCTTTGATGGCTTGAAGCTTGGTAAGTCGTGAGCTGGAATGGTGATGGTTGTATTCTTAGAGATGTTACGGGCAGTCTTAGCAGCACGATGCTTGATGTTGAAGCTGCCGAAGCCACGCAAGTATACATTGTCCTTCTTTTCGATGAGGCACTTCTTAACCTCTTCCATAAAAGCCTCTACTACAGTACCTACTTCTTTCTTAGGCATACCAGTAGCGATAGCTACCTCATTAATGATATCTGCTTTGGTCATTTCTTTATTTTTTACTAATTTTACTTGTTAATCTTTATTTCGGTGTGCAAAGATACAAGTTTTTTATGATATAACAAAATACTTAAGGCTTTTTTTGCAAAAATAATGCTCTAAGTATTTGCATATAAGGTTTTTATTGCGTATTTTTGCACCAAAATAGAGAAATTATGAGATTTAAGAGATATTTTTTTGCTTTGATGATGGTTGCCTTTCATGCATTGGCGTTGATGGCTGGGGAGGTCTGGACGGCGAAAAATGTACCGATTCCTTTCCTCAGGGATTCTACGCAATATGTTTCCGACCCGGATGGATATGTTGATAAGGCTCAGAAGGATTCTGCCAATTTCTATCTTCAGAAACTGAAGTTGGAGTGTGGCGTACAGAATGTGCTCATCATTGTGGGAAAGGTTGACAACCAGGATGCCTTTCGGATGGCGCAGGATGTGGGCAACCAATATGGTATCGGTTACAAGAAGAGCCGGAGAGGACTGGTTATCGTCATCGCGGTGGAGGACCATAAGTACTTTATTGCTCCAGGAAGTGGACTGGAGGGTGAGTTGACCGATGTGGACTGCGATGATATTGCCCGGGCTTGCATCGTGAAGTATATGCGTGAAGGCAATCCGGGCGAGGCGGTAGCATCTGTGAGCCGTGCTATATATAATAAGGTGAAAAGTGGATGGACGGGAATTGCGGATGTTGATGAAGGTTCGGTTAATGACGAAGAGGACTGGTTCCTGGTCATTATCCTGTTCCTAATCTTCTTCGGTATTCCTATCTATCTGTTTATCAGGTATATTCTGGAGATGCTCGGTATTGTGAAGCCAAGACCGAAGAGCAATCAGAGAAACCAGTCTCGTAGGAGAAACAACGATGATGACTGGATACCTCCTTTCTTTATGGGAGGTGGCGGTTCTTCCGGCGGCGGTTTCTCGGGCGGTTCTTTTGGCGGAGGCACCTTTAGCGGAGGTGGCTCTGGCGGAGAATGGTGATGCCTTTGATAGTTAATAGTTTATAGTTTAGAATTAATAATTAATAATAATGACAATGGAACAGACAATGAATTCAAACATGCAACCGGCAAAGAGAGGTATAAAGAAAAGTTGGATTATCCTGGGCATCATAGTTGTGCTGGTACTATGGATGTTCAGTGGTTATAACGGATTGGTAGAGAAACAGGAGTTGGCTACCACAGAGTTGGCTAATGTTCAGACTCAGTATCAGCGTCGTGCAGACATGATGCCACAGTTGGCAAAGATAGTAAAGGCTTATGCCAAGCATGAGAAAGAAACCTTCGCCGAGGTAACCAAGGCTCGTGCTGCTGTTGGTCAGGTAAAGCTGGATGCCAATAATCTTACTGAGGCTAGCCTGAAGAAATATGCTGCTGCACAGGGTGAGTTGGCGAATGCATTCTCCAAACTGATGGTAGTAGCCGAGAAATATCCTGAGTTGAAAGCCAGCGAGAACTTCAAGGCTCTTCAGGTTCAGGAAGAGGGTACGGAAAACCGTATCAGCGAGGCACGCCGCAAGTATAATGAAGCCGTTCAGAATTATAACCAGACGGTTAGAAAAATGCCAAGTGCCCTTATCGCCGGCCTCTTCAATTTCAATGTGATGCCTAAGTTTGAGGCAGCAGCAGGAGCTGAGAAGGCGCCAGACTTGGATATCTAATTTAGAATTGATCATTAAGAATCCTGTTTTTCAACGGGATTAATAGATTTGTTATCTAGTCAATGGGAACGAGATGTGTCCCATTGGCTAGATTTTCTGTTTTATGCGCTTTCAATTTGAAAGTAACTTAATATTTTATATATATTTTGTATTTCAGATGTTTTTTATTTCAGAAATTCTTTGTATCTTTGCACGCAATTTTAGAAATATGGTAGAAATACCGCAAACATTGAAATTTCAATAAGGTTAATTACAAATATGAAACAAACAAAGATTGTCGCTTCCATCAGTGATCGTAGATGTGATCAGGATTTTATCCGAAAACTGTTTTTCGCCGGTATGAACGTTGTTCGTATGAATACTGCTCATGCCACAGAAGAGGGTATACGCACCATCGTAAAGAATGTAAGAGCCGTGTCTCCACATATTGGTATTATGATTGATACCAAAGGTCCTGAGGTGCGAACTACAGGTGTGAAGGAACCTATCCACTACAATGTTGGTGATGTAGTGAAAATCTTTGGACGTCCGGAAATGGAGTCTTCTCATGATATTGTGAATGTGAGCTATCCTGACATCGCTGCTGATGTAAAGGTTGGAGATGACCTGCTCTTCGATGATGGTGAACTCGATATGAAGATTATCGACAGCCAGGGTCCTATGCTGGTTGCCGAGGTTCAGAACGAGGGAGTGCTCGGGGCTCACAAGAGCGTGAATGTGCCGGGAGAGCATATCGACCTGCCTGCACTGACAGAGAAAGACCGCCGGAATATTGAACTCGCTATCGAGTTGGATATTGATTTCATCGCTCACTCTTTTGTGCGCAATGCAGCCGATGTGAAGGCTGTTCAGGATATCTTGGACGCTCACAACAGTGATATCAAGATTATCTCTAAGATTGAAAATCAGGAAGGTGTAGATAATATTGACGAGATTATTGATGCTTGTTATGGTATCATGATTGCTCGTGGTGACCTGGGTATCGAGGTGCCAATAGAGAGAATTCCTGGCATCCAGCGCCGCATCATCTCTAAGTGTGTGAAGGCGCAGAAACCGGTAATCGTGGCTACACAGATGTTGCATACCATGATTAAGAATCCACGTCCTACCCGTGCTGAGGTAACCGATATTGCCAATGCGATCTTCTATCGCACCGATGCGCTGATGCTTTCTGGTGAAACAGCAAGCGGAAAGTATCCTGTAGAGGCAGTGCAGACCATGGCCCGTATTGCTGAGCAGGCAGAGAAGGATAAGTCTCCACTGAATGATATTGATCCAATGGAAGATGGTAAGATTGACCAGAAGCTCTTCCTGGCTCATGCTGCTATTGAGGCTACTAAGAAGTTGGGTGTTGCTGGTATTATTACCGATGGCGAGACCGGTCAGACTGCACGCGACCTGGCAGCCTTCCGTGGTCCAAATCCGGTATTGGCAATCTGCTATAAGGAAAAACTCCAGCGCTGGTTGAATCTGAGCTATGGTATTATTCCAATTCATCAGAAGGATCAGGTTTCCACCAAGGCTATGTTTACCGCAGCGGTACGTATGCTTCGCCAGAAAGGCTACTTAGGTGAGGAGGATAAGATTGCTTATCTGAGCGGTAGCTTTGGAGAGGGTGGAGGCACAACCTTCGTTGAGATTAATAAAGTGAAGAAGATTTTCGATAATAGTTATAGCTTTAATTTGCCATCAAATGGCATCGAAGATAAGTAAAAAAGGCTATTATTTCAAAAAAAAATAGACGTAAATAGAATTATTGGTGCAAAAATTTGCAGTATTCAAAAAAATACCGTAATTTTGCACCAATATTTTAAAACGAAAATTTTAGAAAATGAAAAAACTCGTTAGTTCAGTTTTAGTCGCTTTGACTATGCTCTTAGTACTTGGCAGTTGTGGAAGTACTAAGAATGTAGCTTATTTCCAAAATGCAGATTCTATCAGCTTGGCTGCTTCAAGAATGCTTTATGAAGCCAAGATTATGCCTAAGGACGAACTTACAATTACAGTAATTACAACAGATCCAAAGGCTGCCATGCCTTTCAACCTCTCTGTTTCTCAAACATTGGGTACAGGCGGACAGCTGAGTTATGGTAGTGGTTCCCTGCAAGGATATCTGGTTGATAATGATGGTAATATTGAGTTTCCAGTTGTTGGAACCTTGCATGTCGGTGGTTTGACCAAGAAGCAGGCTGAAGATCTCATCAAGAATAAGGTGAAGCCTTATCTGGCAGAAAAAGAAAATCCTATTGTTACGGTTCGCATGGGCAGTTACCATGTATCTGTATTAGGTGAAGTAGAAAAGCCAGGAATTATTTATGCTCCACAGGAGAAGATGAGTATTCTTGAAGCTTTGGCACAGTGTGGCGACTTAACTATCTATGGTAAGCGTGACAATGTATTATTGATTCGTCAGGATGCAGCAGGAGAGAAGCATACTTATCGTATGAACTTGAATGATGCAAACATTATTAATTCACCATTCTATTATCTGCAGCAGAATGATATTATCTATGTAGAACCAAATAAGGTGAAAGCTCAAAACTCATCTATCGGTTCATCTACTACATTGTGGTTCTCTGCCGTTGGTACATTGATTTCTATCGCATCATTGATTGTCAATATCTTGCGATAGCAGGTAATAGAAGGGAGTACAATTAGGATACTACAAAAATAATAATATATATATGTGTGGCATTGTAGGATATTTAGGTAAGGGTGAGGCTTATCCTGCTCTTATCAAAGGTTTAAAGCGTCTGGAATATCGTGGATACGATAGTGCAGGCGTGGCTCTTATCAGTAATGATGGTGCTTTGAACGTTTACAAGGCAAAGGGTAAGGTGGCAGATCTTGAAGCGTTCTGCTCTGATAAGGATATTTCGGGACATGTGGGTATTGCTCATACTCGTTGGGCTACCCATGGAGAGCCTTCAGCTGT
>CAVBFV010000068.1:0-12719 GCA_963594575.1 Lachnospiraceae bacterium
TCCGCAATTACGACGAGGCACGCCAGTATGCCAACGACATCTACCAGCACCAGGCTATCACCCAGCTTCTGTCAAAGGGAGCCCGCGGTATCGTCATCAGCGAGCCAAACCTCCTGCTGCTGGGCACCAGTCTGAGCTACGACGACTATACCCTCTTCTATACCCAGCATCTGGCACCGCTGAAAATCAGCAAGGACCCACTGCTTGAAGAACCGGAAGAAATCATCCAGCAGGAAAAGACGGATGATACAGAAGAAAATGATGAAGAAGAAACCGGAACTTCTGAAAGCGGAACTACAGGCGTAATCGAAACCGGAACTACCGGAACTTTCGATAATGGTACGACCGGCACTTTCAGCAACGGAACCACCGGAACCCAGGGAACCGATGCGGATATAAAGGAAGAAAAAGCGCCAAAGACAACTTTCGACAACGACGACAGTCTGGATTTGGACAGCGAAGAATATGATTTAGACGGATTTTAGTGAATAGTTATCATGTTTAAAAAGACAGAAACAGAACTTATCCTTCAACTCAGAAAAGGATCTATGAAGGCATTCGATGAGATCTACGAGCAATATGCCCGCAGACTCTTTGCCTTTTGCCTGAAATATACCAAGTCGAAGGAGAATGCCGAAGAGATCATGGAAGATACCTTCGTGTGGCTCTGGAACAACCGAAGCACGCTGGAAGAGGCAGAAAGCGTAAAGCCACTGCTCTTCCTCAGAGCCAAGCATTATCTCATCAACGCCTACAGGAAGGTCATCAATTCGCCCGTGTATGAAGACTACATGGACTATCTTGACCATCACAACAGCACCACTGCTGACAGTCAGTTGGAGTATGATGATTTCGTCAGACAGCTCAACCAGATGCTTGCCAAGCTGCCTAAAACGCAGCAGGAAATCATCCGACTCTCCAAGTTGGAGATGCTCAACAATCAGGAGATTGCCGAGAAGCTCAACTATAGTGAACAGACCGTTAAGAACCAGCTATCCATGGGGTTGAAACAGCTCCGACAGCTTATCAACAACAACACCAACCTGATGTGGCTCTTGTTTTTAGTATAATTTAACGGTACATTCTCTACCGAACCATGTATAACCTAAAAAAGGATTGTTTTATGTTAGACGACATCAAGAATAGTACAGACTTAGCTAATCTGAAGGAACGGCTCAACAACTGTTCAGATGAAGAATTAGCAGCAGCCATGGAAGAGGAATGGCTGCACGGCATCATCCCGGATAGCAATATCTCTGACGAAGATTTGGCACGTATCAAGGCTGAAATCCATGAACAGATAGGAACCCGTAAGCAATTCACCCTGAAGCGCGTCCTCAAGTGGACCCAGATAGCGGCAGCTATTGCCCTGCCTATCTGCATGGTGATTATGGGAATGATGTATAAGGAAAACAGGCAATATGCCGCGATTCCAATGACAGAAATCACCACCCAGGAAGGCGAACAGGTGAGCATCACCCTGCCCGACAAGAGTGTGGTAGCGCTCAATTCGCTCTCCTGCATCAAGTATGCACCACAGGATTTCTGCAAGGACAATCGCGAGATTGAATTTGAAGGCGAAGCTCACTACAAGGTAGCCAAAGACGCCCGACATCCGTTCATCATCCACATGCAGGGAATGGAAATCAAGGTGTTGGGTACCGAGTTTAACGTCATCAACCGCAAGAAAGAACAGACAGCAGAAGTTGCGCTGCTCAATGGTAGCGTGATGCTCACTTCCCTTGCCAACGGCAGCACCTATACGATGAAGCCAAACGAAATCGTGGTGATGAATAAACAGACTGGAAAGATGGATATCCGCGAAACATCGCATATCGAGGATGCCTGTGCATGGCAGAAGAAGCAGCTGGTATTCCGTGATGCATCGCTGGGCAGAGTCATCAGAAGCCTGGAGAAGAATTACGGAGTAGAGATTGCTGTGGAAATGGATACCATCGAACCTTTCACAGGAACCTTGCCGAACAACAGCCTTACCGAGGCACTGCAGATTGTCTCTGAAGCCTATCAGGTGAAGTTCAGCAAGACACCAGCCGGAAAGTATGTTTTGAGATAATATACCCCACACGCTTTCCAAAAAGTAAAAAGGTAAAAAGAGCACCCTAGCTTAACATTCCGCTAGGCTCTTTTTACCTTTTTACTTTTTTACCTTTTTACCTTTCAATGAGTTCCCAGTATCTGTGAGCAAGGTCGTGGATGAACTTTCGTCCTCGTTCGGTCCATACGAGATAGGTATGGGTGTAGGCTCTGCCCATCTTCTCCTGTCTGCCATCGCTCTTCGGGTCAAGGAAGGTGCTGTAGCGGGTACGGCTCTTAGCTAAACCCATGTGGGCATAATCAGCATAGAGCAGATACTGGCCGCTCTGGTAGTACTGGATATGCAGAGCACAGAGCGAGCGGTTCAACTCCTGGGCCGTGATGCCGAGTTCCTTCGCAATCTGCGTGGTGGTGAAGCAGGAAACTGAATCGAGCACATTATCGCTATAGAGCGCCTTAGGCAGAAGATTACCCACCTGATTCTCCAACTGGATGATATTATCACCACTCTTGGCGATGCGAACCACCTGTTCATCTACCACATCATTCAAGCGGCGGATTTCTGTATCCTGTTCGCCGATAAGCTTCTTCTGCTGTTCAATCTGCAGACGCTGCTTCTTCAGCAGATTCTCCTTCTCCTTGAGCGTAGCACGGAGGATTTCTTCCGCATGTCGGATTGTCTCCTCATCGCTTTCGCCCGGCTGAACCGGAATATAACCACCCGTCTTGCGAATCTGTGGCAGCACATCAGCCGTAACCCAGTTTTTGAACTTCACGGCAGTAGAAAGCTTAGAGCCGAGAACCAAAGCATAGAAACCGCTCTCGTTAACATAGAGCATCTGAGTACGACGCATCGCCACGCTTCCATCCTTCTTCAGACCGGTTGCTACCCATGCCCCTTGTTTCAAGGTGTCATGTGGGTTAACTAATTGATACACTGCGTTATATGATTTCTTATACCCCAGTATATTACAGACATCCTTTGCGCAGAACAAAGGCTCCCCATTTTCATCGGTCAAGGTACGAATCTTACCGAATTCAGGGTTTTCAAACACGACAGCAATTGCTGCCTTCTTATCCATTTCTACTTTATTTGTATTTACTGACTTTACCATAATAATTTGTTTTTAAAATAATCACTTAACATTTAACATTAAATAATTGTAATCCAAACGCTCTCCTCTCTTTCCCTTGCTGCGGTAATGGCATTCATGAGCCTGTGCAGCCAGATGCGGGAATTGAAGACGGCACCCTGTAATTTATTTTCACCTACCAGGATGCAGCCCTGCGTATCATCAGGATAATTACCGGCATGAATGCGGATGCCCTCAAAATCAGGAACACCCTGCACCAGCGGAAGCCACTTCTTGAACCTCGGCGATTTCGAGATAACAACAGGATACGAACCCTCCGGAATTGCTGTATGACCCGGTATCTTGCGGGCTTTCTTGCCCGATACCCTACTGTATCTTCCATCCTCCTCTTCCGGCTTCAGTTCGATGCCCAGAAGATTTCTCCATGTAGGTTCCAAGGTATCACAGAAGTAATGTTCCTTATCCAACTTCGCCATATCGAAGCTGTGCTCAAAGATACGCTTGTCGCCTATTTTTACCCCCGAACGCCAAGTACGTTTCACGTCCTTATCGCTCAAGATATAAAGATGACCTATCGTATAAGTCTTCTTTTTCGCTATTCTTTTTACTACTATTTCCATACGCTATGAATTCTCCTTTCTGAATTTAAGTTTAATAAAAACTGAGGAACTGAGGAATTGAGGAACTGAGTCGTTCTCCTTAGCCCTGATGTAATGGCGATCCTTCCAGTTTCCCAACATCTTGGAAGTACCTTTCTGACTCATCCCGTTTGCTACACGCAAGTCTATCACCTGCTGGTAAGTAAACTCATCCGGCAACTGCATCAGCATGTTGGAAGGTCCTCGCTTGCTCGACTTCTCGCCTGTATCATTCGCCCTCTTGATGGCATCACCGAAGAAACGCATCTTACAGTAGAGGTCGTAACGCTCGCTCCAGCGGATGAACTCGTCAATCTCCGGCTCCCATTTGCAACCGTTCGCCACATACAGCACACACGCCTTCAGGTAGGCGATGACGTTGGCACGGAAAGAAAGGTTCTCGTAAACCCTATCCTGAGAGAGACGCGAGAACTCAGCATTCTCATCCTTCAGTTTAAGGGCAAGCTGGAATGCCTCAGGGCAGTCAATCAGTCCCCTGGCGTTATTCAGATTCTCGATATAAGGCTTCAGCGCCTCACGGTAAGCATCATTGTAATCGCCGTAAACAGGCATTTCATCACCGATTTCACGCTCCGGAATGGTACAGAAATTGATACGGCTTATCGGACCGTCTGTCAAAACTTTTGAGAAGTAACGCTGCCCTTTCTGGATGGTGGTAGATGCATTCCAGTTGAACCTTATCGTTACCCTTTCTGTCACACTTTGAACGCCCACGCGCTGTTGGCCAAAGAGGTTGAATGGATCAAAGGCGAGGCACATGATGCGGAACTGCTGGTTGCCGCTACCCCGGAGAGCATCAAACTGGTCCAGCTCATTAAGCGAAGTATAGAGGAAACGCCCCTGCGCCTCAGCGGTTCGCATCACGAATGCCGGACTGGTCATATCAGCATCAATCTCCTGGATAACAAGATTATCCGGTCGTTTGCGCTTATCCTTGTTGGCACCCTTGCGCGTCACTTCCTCCTTCCATTCCTTCTCACGTTTCAGATTCTCCGCATCCCGCTTTCTGATATCCTCCATGATATACCTAATCGGCTTATCCACAGACGATTTACCTGCGCCCGTACCAGCCAGCAAGCAAGTAGAAAGCGTAGCCTCATGCACTACATTATCAATATACCGGAAGCTCGTCTGCCAGAGATGCGTAGCGAGCGGTGGGAAGATAGCGTGCGCCACAGCCGGCTTATAAATCTCCGGTGTCCGAGATATCAGCAGTTCCACCAGCTTCGGCAGTTTCTCCGGCATCGCTGGCGGTTCCGGATAATCCTCCTCGGTACTTTGAACGTTAGGCTCAGCCCTATTAACTGTAGACTGTAAACTATTAACTTGCCGGCTGGCCTGTTCGGCAGTGGCATTGATGCGGATTACATCACGTGAGAAAGGCTTTGAATTGTCACCATATTTCGCATAGAAATCATGGATAAGTTGGTGGCAATCAGGCTCCTGATAATAGCTCGGCATTTTCTCAGCCACCACCTTCATCAGTTCCTCTTCGCTCATCATACGTGAGGCTCCAGCACTCATGATGGCGAGCAGAGAAGAGTGACGTGAACCGATGGTATCAATCGCCATTCCCTTCAGTCCCGCTGATTCCTGAAACAGATCAAAGGCTATCAGATTCTTCTCACTGGCCTCTCCCAGTTCACCAGAGCCATAATTGCCTCCAGAATTCCCGAGATGAGAATCATCAGCATAATTGCTATTACCAGATTGGGCAGGCTGAACAGCAGTGCCAGCAGGAGCAGCGTAATCGCCACGATTGCCCGAAAGTCTATTGTTTTCATTACTTTGAAATTTAAGATTGCTATTAACTGTAAACTTTAAACTATTAACTGCTATGCCTCTTCCGTCCACGGTCAGTCCCCGGTCGAGAAACGCCTGTCTTCGAGCCTGAATCTCGCTCTCCGGCAGCACCGCGCACCACATTTGAGACCGGTAGATTTCCGAATCCTTATCCGTCAGGAAAATCATTCTTTCGGGTGTGATGCAGCTTTCATCATAAGGCACACCTAGTGCCTCACAATACGCCTTCTGCGTCTCCTCGATGGTCATCCCAATCGGCATTCTAATCCCGATATGCAGCTTCTTGCGAGCGCTATAACAGAGATGCAGCAACGAGCCGTTCCATATCCCCGAAGAGCAGTTCAGCTCCCGAGCCTTCTCGATAGCCTTCTCCACATACTCCTTATCATCCACATCGATAATCGTCTGGAAGAGAAAGCTTTCCGGCATGGCATTCTCCTGTCTGCGCACATTATTCTTGAACATACCGTAGTGCGGACAGAAGAAAGGCAGCTCGCTCTTGAGCCTCTCCTGCGCCTTCTTCACCGCCTGCGCATCGTTCAAATCTACTCCGTCAATCGGCAATTCACCCCGAATCTGCTGAATCATCTTCTTGATTTCCTTCGACCCGATCACCTTATCATAAGTATCCATGCGATAAGAAAAAACTTTCCCTTTATTTCCCTTACGATAAGGATTAATTGCCACTACATGTTCTATTCCCATTTTACCTCCATATTTTTCAATTAATCGAATACTTCGCTGTTAATCATGATGTACCCTGAACCATAACTTACATTGATTGGCAGAATCAGCGAGTTATCCGAAATCTCGTCGACCCCGTTCGCCTCGAAGAGCGAAGCATTCTCGGCATCATTCAGTCTGCTCTTGACGAAGCCTATTACCCATTTTGCCGCAATTTTCTCGGCAGCAACATCCTTGTCAACCAGGTCCTTGACCAGCTGTTCATCGCAGAAATTGATATCCGCATTCACGTTCTCAGCCTCCGCTTCTTCCTTCCCCATTTCCTGGTTCTCGAAGAAAAGGTTATACTTGATTTTCATATCCTTCTTCATCATGATGTTCAGATTTTTCAGTTCCCCCTCCGAATCAGCAATCGCCTCATAGAGTTTCTGTACCGACTTCTTGAAGATGTTCTTCACGTCCATCAGACAGTAATAGATTTTGTCATCCATCACCACCACCCTCAGTTTTCCGTACTGCGGATGAGTAAAATAAAAAGGTTTCATTACTTTCATTTTCAATTTTCCTTTTAAAACAGTTGGGCGCTCCCACAACGGTTGATGTGCCTATACACAAAAGCCCCCGAAACTCAGACCATATCGGTTCTGAATTCCGGGGGCAAATGTACGGCGTTTTTGCGACACTGCTATGGTACGATGAAGTACGGTCGTACCACATCGTACCAAAAATTATCTCAAAATATTCATGATTTCTTCATCAAAATCATATTTATAAGCATGATCCTTAGCTTTATTGAACCCACCTCTCAAACTTTCAGCATCCATATCCCAGAAAATGCTAAACACTTTCCAGGTGTGCTGGATATTCAGTTCCGTTGCCAGTATATCGGCAAGTTCCCCTCTTTTCCACCACGGCATCTTGTTGACGGGCTTAAAATCATCATTCAGGATTTGAGCGTTTCTAAGTAGACGGAATATCTTGGTTGCTCTGGCATTGCAAAGTTCAATAGGAACAACCCTACCTTCCAACAGGAAACAAGACGGTGTATATTCTTCATCTTTTTCAGGTTTAGATTGGTCATTCACCACTTCCAAGTCGACCGTAGGAGCTCTGTCTCTCGCTCCTGCAGAACCCGTTCCTGGCTCTTCCTCTTCACTCTCTTCATTCTCCTTTTGCTGATTATCATCTTTACCAACAATCATTCTGGATTGATCACGGAAGATGATATTACCTATGCTAATTCTCATCTGCCATATCCATTAACTGTTTGAAACTAGCAGGATCAATGACCAATTTGCTATTGCCACTGAATTCTACGTTAATAACTACCTCGATGCTAACCAGTCCAGCCTGTGCCAGACAGATCAGCAATCCGTAAAATATTTTAGTCATATATCTTCACTTTTTAAGATAGACTAAAGATACTTCCTCTTTAAAGATTAGAGGTGGCCCCGGGAAGTTTTCAGGGTGAATCCTTACTGTAGGGAGACATTAAACTGCAGAGCAGTATGAAGGATGTCCCCCTTGATTTCAAGTTGAATTTATCATTTTTTCTCTGGTTTAAGATGTTAATTGTATGTTATTATTCTCTTATGATAGCCGCACAAATACTCATGTACGGCTAAATCTCATGATATTTTTTTTATTTTGTTGTTCAATTATTTATTGCGAGGTGAAAAATTGCTTTGCATTTCTTCGACTTTCTCTTTCAACTTGTCAAGTTGTTTTAAGTCTCTCCCTATCGTAGCCCATTGCCAAAAAGCCTCATTGAAGTTCTTTTCGAACTTATCTTTTTCAAAATTTTTACTCTCCGCAACATGTTTCTTATTCAGCGTATCAATGATAGTATCCCAATAATAAAGGATGCAATAACACCACCGACGCTGCTGGTAAGGCTTAAACTTCACTTTTCCTTTCAACACATTTATGATTGTATCATGCTTGATATGCGTAATATTAGAGAACTGGTATGGAGATAGCAATTCTGCTCCATCACCTATAAAAGACTTTAGATACAAGATGATGCACTCTTCTTGTATCTCATTGGTTCTGTCGTCTAGCTGAGCTAAGTTTTCCAGAATCAACTTTTGTCTATGTTCTGCGATATCCAACATAATGGTGTAAATTTATGCGAATTTACAACTAATTATTTGAATAGCAAAACCGACTCCCCAGCTACAAAGAATAGCCGGATATATTTTTCAAAAACATTAATATTTAAACTTTATTTTACTATAGAATAACAAGAAAAAGGGGTAAAGTGAGCATAAATATAGCTCACCTATACCCCTTACTTTTATATTATTACGGTAGGTGCATCGCTCTGCACAATCCTTATTTCATTGCAATCTTGATAGAATCCTTGCCCACTTTGGCGATAACCAAAGACTCGGATACGGCATAAGAGAGCGTAACTCAATATGTTCCCTCACATTAATTTAGTGTAAACTTGCATTTAGGAAAGTTCGAACACCCATAAAAAGAGCCATATCTTCCATTGCGTAAAACTAACTGGCCACCACATTGTGGGCAAACACCTTGCCTTATTAAACTCTTGGCTCTATATTGCCTATCTTTAACATTCTGCTTGTGCTGTCTTATTTCTTCCTTATCTGCTATTGTGTAATACCGCTGAATAGTATTGACAATCCAATCTATTTGTGTAGCATTTAGAACAATGTCATGATATTGAGATATTGCCCAATTCAAGTTGCATCTGTTTACAACTATATGGTTATTGACATGAACTTTCAACTCTGCAGAATTATTAAATACAACAATCGGAATAAAAGGGAAGTCAACAGGACATTTAAACAAATGGCGAAGAAATCTTACATGCCCCTCATTCTGCTTTATCGGATTATAAAATTGGTGCTTACTTTTGAAGATGACCTGAGTCCAATATTCAGAATTTTCTCCACCTAATATCCAGCCTTTATAACCCTTTGTCTCAATGACGAATACCCCATAAGGTGACACTACAATATGGTCAATTTGAGTTGAGCGTCCATTACTCTCAAACAACAAATTGTTGAATATTGTGTATTCGTCTGACAGCTGCAACATTTTCTTATGCACCAACTTCTCGGAATATTTACCTTTCCACATTGGCATCTTCAATTTTAAGAAGATTACCAACGCAAGAAATACTACCAAACAAACTATACCCATATTTTACTAAACCTAACATATTTGTTTAATCCATCTTATGTACTTATGAGAAGCTTCGCATAAGTTCTTTAAATGAATAAAATATCAAGCTACCTACTACCCCATACGCCCTGTTTTAGGGCGCATGGGTAAGTGCAAATGATGCGGCATTCTGGATAATGCTAGCATCCAATTCTACCTGTCCAAGGAAACTTCATCCGCAACAGATGCTTTCCCCTGCATTTCCTTATACAGATAATCTACAGCCTTATACTCCTCACCATCCATGTCGTAAGCTGCCAGGATATTGTTCAGATCCTTGCTTATAATGAATAATGCACTGCCGCCTATTGTTTGACCTGCATTATTGTTGGCACGATAACTATGAACCGCCTTGAAACCAATAAACTCCTCTTTTTGATTTTTGAGTTCCTTCAGTTCCTTGCCTAACTCCTCGCCTTCAGCAAGAGCCTTCTTCTTTTTTTGAATAGCTTCATCATATTTTGCTTTATCTTCCTTTTAATTAACACGGTCAAAGCTAGACTGATAAGGACCACTCCAAATAGCCATTCCTCTCTTGGCACTGGATGCGTCATCGTTACACTCTTCTATCAAGACTCCCAGTTTAGCAAGTTTAAGGGTCTTTTCATAAAATACCGGATCATCGTAAGGTGTAAATGCACTATCAAGCTCTGTATTAGTGGGAGCATACGTATCAGGATGATATAACGTCTTCTCCAGATATTCCTTGATAAGAGCATTTGCTTTCTGTTCAGGTGACTTGGTACAAGAACCGAATAAGATAACCAATGCTGCAAAAAATAGTATTTTCTTCATATTCATTATCGTTAGTTTTTGTTACTTTTTTGAGAGCAAAGGTACATTATTATTTCGAAACACGCAAGAAAATCGGGGAAAAAGTTTTAGAAAAAGTTGCTGGCTACTTCCACTCTACCTTTAGCAATTCCCTTTTCCTCGCCTTCAACATACGAGTCATAAAGGCCGGAGTAGTAATCATCAACAGCCTTAATACTTTCATCGTATTTTTCCTGCTCCTCACTACTCAAGAAACGAACATCTGGCAATTTTGCAAGATAATCGAGCATCTTCTCCACCCAGTGGTCTATAATATGTCCTTGTATATCCATAATTATCTTGTATTTTAGTATTTTTTAAACTTTCGCTCGTAATTCGCTCGTACTTTTTATATCTTCGCCAAAAATAATTACGTTATTATTCTACTAATAATCAGCGCATTATAATTCTATCGCTCGTAAGTTCGCTCGTAATTCGCTCGTAATTCGCTCGTAATTTGCTCTTATTTTACGAGCGACCAATTTGATACATTACCTTTGGTTTCATTTTGCATGATTCCATCCTTACGAAGTTTACGTAGGATATTTCCTATTTTTGTCTTTTTCTGGGTATCATCCAACTGGTCAGAAATGACATTCCACAGCAGTTTGTCTATTTCTCCTCTTGTCAATACCCCATGGTCTTTCAATGAATCTACGAGCAATCTCTCGCACGACTTCGAGTCAAGCCCCTTATGCATCGAATACTCCACCTTCTTGTCTGCACGCTGTGCAATGTGTTTCGCCACAAACAAATGAGGTTTTCTGCCTTCTATAAGATGCTTCTTTCTTAATTCCTTGATAGCTTCGTCACCGATTGGCTTATCACGCTGTACTTGATCAAGAAGTACAGCCTCCGTAAGGTTGATGTTCTGGTTGGCGAACAACATAAGACTATAATTCTCGTCAATAACCGTACCATACATGTGCATTACAACATGCGAGTCATCTGTCCCATTGTAGTCGGGCATCGGCAGAAATCGTTCCTTCTGACGCACAAACAGGTTGTGTATGCCATAACCTTGCGAATCTATCATCTTCAAGTTCACCATGGCCCTCATAAGGAAAGGGTTGCGATACAACTTCGGCGTCTTTGTACCAAAGATATATTGTGTATAGTCACCTTCAAGGAAACCGCCTGCGTTCTCAAACGTCAGTTTGTCCTTGTCTTCAGTAACTATAATGCGCTCATTCTGCAAGTAATTCTGATGGGCTATGCAGTTATGCAGACCCTCAAGTATACTGCGCGTATCGTATTTCCAAACCTCGGCTGGTATAAGCGAATCCTGGGGATATATCTTGAAACGATAGTTGCGTATACGGCTCATCAAGGCCGTTGTCGCTTTGATGTATGGAATGGTGTAGATGTCACCAAACACCTCACCGTCCTGGTAGCATTTCCAAACTATCTGCGAAATGTGATAAAGTTTATGCACCTTTTCTGACTTACCCACAAGCAACAATGCCGTACGCGTAATCAGTCCGTCCTGTGTAAGATGGGCTTTATCCAAGAATGTGGCATCATCCCAAGTCTCCACGGCTTCTGCAAAATCGGGATAGCGCAGTTTATAACCTGCCCGAGCCAATTGTATTGCCTCTGGATCAAGATCGTCGAGTGTTGCATCCTCTACTATCTGTGCCGACCAGTCGATTTGCGAGGTATATATCTGGCGCATCCAGTCAACGTATGGAGTAAGGTCTGTAACATGGCTGTCCACTCTGATATATGGTTTCTGTTTATAAGTAGTTGGCTCATTAACAGCAGCAGGAATCTTGAACAGCACAACACGCAGTTTCCCTTCATACATGAACTCTATGATAGAGAAATTCACTTTAGGAACAACCATTCTTCTCAAGTAAAGTTCCAAAGCCTCATTACCTACCGCTTTCATCCTTGCACAGTCAAAGGTTGTACCTTTTATTTCTAGAGTTTCGTCATCTACACCAAAATACAGATAGGCAAAATCCTTATGATCAAGGCATGCACCATTCGACAAGGCTGAGATATATCGTCCCAGCTTATCTACTTCCTGATAATTGGATTTGAACTCCAAATATCTACATTCTTTTCCTATTTTGGCAATCTGCTCATTGAGCAGATTGGTATACTTCTGATTAACATCCATATTTAATTCTGTTTTGATGTACTTAAAATAGTAACGATGCCTGGATAATGCCAGTAACCTATTTATCTACCTAGGTAAACTTCATCCGCAACAGATGCTTTCCCCTGCATTTTCTTATACAGATAATCGATGCTGCAAAAAATAGTATTTTCTTCATATTCATTATCGTTAGTTGTTGTTACTTTTTGAGAGCAAAAGTACAACAATATTTCGATACATGCAAGAAAATCGGGAGAAAGTTCAATCTGTACAGGTCGAAATAGTTCATCATTTCTCGCGCTGTGCGAATCGGCA
>CAVBFV010000069.1:0-12591 GCA_963594575.1 Lachnospiraceae bacterium
CTCAAACTGACTGTCATCCTTAATAATATACCTATTATAAATACTCATTTCTATTTGCGGCTGCAAAATTACAAAAAAAAGCAGAAATAGACCGACATTTGAACAAAAAATGTTGCGCCGTTTGAGATTTTTGACGTACCTTTGCGCTCAGAATTAAAAGTAAAAACAAACGAATTATGAAGAAACAAACAATGATTACCCTGGCACTCGCCCTCACTCTGGCTATGCCAACCCTACCCGCCTTCGCCCAGAAGGCGATGAGCAAGAAGGAAATAGCAGAAAAAGAAAAGGCTTTCAAGAACCTTCAGCATCCATGGAAAGGAAAGAAAGTGGCTTACTTCGGCGACTCCATCACCGACCCTAACATCAAGGCATCGAAGGTGAAATACTGGGGATTCCTACAGGATTGGCTCGGCATCACCCCTTACGTTTATGGCGTGAGCGGCAGACAGTGGAACGACATTCCCCGTCAGGCAGACCAGCTCCAGCAAGAACATGGCGATGATTTCGATGCCATCCTCATTTTTATGGGTACCAACGATTACAACAACGGTGTGCCTGTAGGCGAATGGTATACGGAGACTTTCGACAGCGTGAGAGTGGCCCGTCACAAGCCAAGCGAAATGGTACAGCGCCGCCACCGCCACTTCTGTATGGACAAGAATACCTTGAAAGGTCGCATCAACATCGCTATGTCGAAGTTGAAGCAAATGTATCCTACCAAGCAAATCGTGGTGATGACACCTGTGCACCGTGCCCTCTTCGCCAGTGGTGACAAGAACATCCAACCAGATGAGATGTACGAGAATGCGCGTGGCATCTTCTTCGATGAATACGTAAAGGCAATCAAGGAAACAGGCAATGTCTGGGCGGTTCCGGTCATCGACCTCAACTCTCTTTCCGGTCTTTTCCCTCTTTACGATGCAGGTGCCCAGATGTTTAACAAACTGGATACCGACCGTCTTCATCCAAACGATGCCGGTCATGCCCGCATGGCAAAGACCATCATGCAGCAGCTCTCAGCATTGCCTTGCGTATTCTAGAAACCCGGATTTTCTACCCACGTACATGAGCATCCATACCCATGTACACGGGTATCCGTGACCACGTACACGGGTACGCATGACCAAGACGATGGGTACGAGTGACCGAAACGATGGGTAAAGATGACAAATGTGGTTGGGCAAATTTGCCCAACGCCTCGGGTACAGGCGGGCATTAGCGTAACTTTTCCTTCTATCAGTAGACACTTTTTTACTTTATAGACTAGAAAGGTAGACACTATCTATTTTATAGAACTGAAATAGTATACACCCTGTCTTTACTTAGCAATAAGGCTTAAAAAGTTCACTTTTTCTATAAAAAGTTTGGAAGAACCGATAAAAAAGATTATATTTGCAACATAAATCAAACTGTATCGCTTATGCTTAGCAAGAATGTACAAGAAATGATACCCAAGATACAGCAGTATCTTGCTAGCCAGCCCATAGAAAAGGCTTGGCTGTTTGGTTCATGCTCTCGTGGAGAAGAAACACCGAAGAGCGATGTTGACTTGTTGGTAAGATACCAAGACAGTGACTCCATGTCTCTGTTCGATATCTCTGGAATCATGGTAAATCTCAAAAAGATTATCAAGCGCCCTGTAGATTTAATAGAAGAAGATTGTCTTCTTCCTTTTGCATCAAAATCAGCAAACCGAGATAAAATATTGATTTATGAGAGAAAAAGTTAAAGACAAAGGAAGGCTTGAACATATTCTCCAAGCTTGCAATGATTTACTTGCCTCAAAAGACAAGTACACATTTGATGCAGTTAAAGACGATCCTATTATCTTTTATGGTTTCGTCAAGTTAGCAGAAATCATAGGTGAAGCCTCTTATATGCTTACAAAGGAATTTCGAGCGAAACATACAGAGATTCCTTGGGAGCAAATGATAGGTTTAAGGCATGTTTTGGTGCATGGATACTATACAATTAAACCAAAACAGCTTTGGAATATCATAGAGAAGGATATACCTGTTTTGATGCCGCAAATCAAGCAACTTCTTGATTCAGAGAAGTTTACAGAAGAGTAAGCAAGAATAAGGCGTGGCATTAGGTGGCAATAGGTGACAATAAGAATACGTCTTATTGCCACCCATTTCTTTCTGTGTATCAATAACTTACAATCCGCGTGGCAGAAGTGACATTAAAAAAGAAAAACTTTTTCCTACATACGCGCTGTAACATAGCCATCAATATCGCTAAATGTCGTATCCAGAAACGTGAGGTCTGTCATTTGTAAGACATCAATCATACGATATACCTTATACAACTGGCGAGAAAAACGAAGTTCAAAGGCTAAACGCAAATCATCTGTAGCATCAGCCCCTTCATCCTGCTTTGCCTCTTTACCCGTTATGGTTCTCATTCTCACAATCTCATACACATCACGAATCCCCTTACCCTTGATATACGGCACGAAATAATGAAGATCCTGCAAAGCGATGGTTGAAGGGAACTTGGCACCCGTATAATATAAGGTGGCAGATTGATTCAAGAAACTCTTTTCATACCCACGCCGATGACTCGGACGAACCACACCAACCAACACCCGATTATCCACTTCCATCACTGTTCCCTTCTGCGGAATCACATGCTGCACAGTATCCTTCGCCTTCGTTTCTATCAGTTCCCGGATAAATTCTTCCAGCAACTTTCTGTTTTCGTTATCGTTTGGCCGAAGCGGAAAAGCACCAATGTTCACCTCCTTAATAGTTTGATAGAACTTTGTGACCTCCACCTCCGCTGGTCCACCATCTCCAGGAAAAAGAATGTATCCACCAATCACTTCCTTCTTTAACGGAGCCTCAGCATAATCACGATAATAAATGGCATCACGATAACGATGCATCTGATTGATGGCATCATCCGGTGGCACATCTACTCCACTCGCATTCTTGCTGGCTATACGATATTTCGCATCGAAGAGATAAGTCATCTTCATATCTTTCTGCAGATCATTCTTGGTAAGTTGCAACACGATATCCGGCTTCTGGGGAACTGTTGGTACTATCAGATTCTGCATTCCAATACTATCATTTGTCTGCTCAGTACTTTTCGGATTATATACCAATTCTGCAAGTTCCACCCCATCTTTCTTAAAAAGAATACGAGAATGCTCTCCCTTACCCAACTCCCAAGTAAACAGTCCATTCATCTCCATGCGGTTGCGATGCTCCACATTCTCCATATCCAGATTCAACTCCTTTTTTACGATGTGACTCACCTCTATGAAACACCATATTTCATAAAGCGTGGCGATGTCCTTAGATTGCAACCGATAGATACCCTCGTTCAGCGAGTAAGCCTTACGGAGCAAATTCCAAGTCCGATAAACCTGACTATATCCCGTAGCTTTCTGAAGAACCATGCTTTCCTGATTCAATCCCTTGAAACGCCCGATGGTTCGGAAGAAAGGATTTTTCCTTAATCGATTCAGGGAAACATAAGTTGCCTGAAGTTCTTGCTTGGTAGCATCAGAAACCTCCTTAACCTGCTCTATACGAGTTTTTAAGAGTGCATACTTATCCGAAATCTGCGATAAAGCAAATTTCAGAAATCGATTTTCCTGGGTATCATTCGACTCCACTTTTTCGATGATACGATAAAGATGAGCGGGTTCTTTGCGATGCTCAGCTATTTCATTTTCAAGAGACATAGGAACCCGACGCAACTTGTCAGCCCGCAGATAAGTTTCCCTACCATGCAAGCGATGACGTGGTCGGTCTATAATGTGCCGACAAGCCTCCAAGAACTTCTTTTGTTCACCAGCAAAGATACTCCACCATATAATTTCAGGTGTTTCTCCCTGTGTATCAGGAGCGAAACTATGATAGGTCCGTTTAAGGAAATCAAGCGAGAGCATCCGATACTCTTGCTCAATATCCTCTACGATTTTCTTCCAATGAGAATGATAATCCAGCTTAGAGCTCAACACCTCGAAGGAGAATGAAAACTTTCTTTTGATGAGTTCAGAAGATACATCATCTGACTTCTTTCTCTTAACAGTATAATCAAAACAGATTTCAGAACGTCCTATCTCATTGCCGAAATTCAGAAAGCCAGCCAACATTCCATGACGGAAACTGAACCTGTCGTTATCATTCTGCAAGATGGAACCAAAATGTGCATCTACGACCTTAGCTGTATTCTTTTCCTCAAACTCCACCCATATCGGATAGTCTGCATTATCAAAGAATATGGCAGGAGCAGAAGAATCTTTTAATATCACCTCAGAAGTAGATTGGTCATTCAAATACCGCTCCACCTGTTCAACCCCATCCGACCAGGAATATGTGGAGGTAAGTTTGTCTTCCCCCACATTCCTCTTCGCTTTATCCCAAATAGCATCAAACTTGGTACATTCAATGGTCATCACAAAGTCGTGATGCTTGATTCTTAAAAGTTCCATTACCGTCAACTCCAAAAACTAGTGTAACCAGAACTAAGTTTCTTTTCCATTTCATCCAACTTAGCCAGAGAAACAGAACTATCTCTCATGTGTTCCGGCAACATCTTCGAAACAACTTCCTTCAAAGAAGCGAGCAACTCCGCCTTTACCTTCTCCTCATCGCCTTCTATTCTAGATAGGATTTTCATAGAAGTAATCTCATCCAAAGCACGAGCCACGACTTCATTTTGCGTCATTTCCTGACCTTGGCTATTTTTACGATAAGGCAAATTATTGACCACATAGAGCAAGAATTCGTTACGGGTTCGATAAGCAATCTTAAAAGGTGTACCTTCCAATACAGCATTGATTTCCTGCAAGTACTGTATCGCCTGGTTGCAAACCTCCTGGTTTTCCTGATACACGTCAACACCTTCCACCTTATCTCCTACCAAGTCTTCAAAATTGAGTTTTCCTATCTGTTCATGTCGGGAAGTTAATCCACCATATAAATCCACCTCATTCATTTCGATGGTCATGGCTCTGTCGAGTACTTTTCGGGAGAAAGAAAAGGTTGTTTCGTCCATATTGACGGTTCCCACGATAATGAGGTTTTGGGGGATTGTTAATCGTCTTCCACCTTCTTCTTTCAAATATAGATTTCTTTCTTCGTCATTATCAGCAAAGAGTTGATCTATCAAATTCTTATAAGCTTCTGTCTGTTCATAATCAACAATCGGATCCGTTACAACAATGCCATCTTCATTAACTTGTCTGCTTTCTATCACACTCAAGAACTCAGCAAAGTACTGTTCTACAGGAGCAAGATTCATCTCATCCAAACATAAGAAATAAGGATGCTTTGGGTCGTGGATAGCCTTAACCATAAATCGAAGAAATGGTCCAACAATATAACGTTCGCCATAAATTCGACTTACATACCCAATAAGTTCAGATGAGTCATGCCAATTAGCCTTCACCTGTACCATCTCAAAGTTCTTTGGCTTATGCTCCTTATATTCAGGAGAATCAACATCCCAACAAGCACGAGCCAATTCACGAACGATTCTACTCTTACCTGTACCTGAGATACCAGCCAAGAGAAGGAAAGGCTTCGACTTGATGGCTGTGATATAAGGGCGATACTTATTGGAAATATCCTCAAAAGCAGGAATATGAGGCAAAGGCTTAACATACTCTTGTTTATCAATTTTATTAAATCCTAACCATTTAGTTTGTATTGCCTGATAAGCTGTTACATTATCAACTACAGAATACAAAACATTCAATACACAACGATAGGAGCCATCAAACAATTGTCTAAAAAACTCTTCATGCTTAGCATTCAATCTAACCGAAGTCTTGTCCCATACTAGATAATCCGTATTCTTTTGAAACAAAGAATCTACTCTACAATCACTTCTATACTGCTCTAAATAACTTGTCACCGGAGAAGATTTATCCAATAAAAAATTAACTGTATCAAAAAGTTCATCATGAGTTTTTGCGGTCATAACATATGTAAAGAACTTCTCTACAGCAACTTCATCCACTCCTTTTTTATGTAAATTCCAAAGGACTTCACAAGCAAAAAGCAATGGATATATCTTAAAATCAGCTATATTGTTGGTCGAATCTGTTACAGCACGCATTCTTATCTTCAGGACCTGCTCTGCTTTTATCAATTCATAAGTTGCAGAACCAATACCTGCTGCCTTCAAAGAATAAAAGACAGGAGTCAGCTCTTCTTTATCATAAGAAGAGCCGTTCTTTTGGAAAGGATTTGTTTTTGTCAACAAGCCAAAAAGTTGAGCAACAGAAAGCACACGATAATTAGAACTGACATTATTTGATTCTGCATGATTTTTAAATACATCATTTACGGTCTCACCGGAATACTTATCAATCAAAAGACAAGCTTGAAATACTTTATCAAAACTTGTTTCTTGCTTTGCAAAATACCAAATACTCTTATCAGTAAGACTATCTATTTTTTCTTTTATATCCATAGTCATATCTCCTATTTTTATTTTCTGTGTTGCTTATCATAAATTATCATTCTAGCCAAAAACTCAGCAAGTCTTGGAGGAACAGCATTTCCTATTTGCTTACAAATACAAGTCTTTGTCCCATAAAAGACAAAGTCATCTGGGAAAGATTGAATTCTTGCGGCCTCACGCGGTGTAATCGTTCTATCAAAAACAGGATGTATATAACGCCCTGCAGAAGGAGTATCAAAACGTGTTGTTATGGTAACAGCTGGCAAATCCCAATCCAAACGTCCATAAGCTCCACTGTGAACCGAACGTATTTCTTCGTTCAAAGAAGTCCAATTTTGTTTAGCTGCAATCATATGCATGCGCTTAACCGCAATACCTTTATGAACAGAAGGCGTATTATTTGCCAAATCCTTATTATTCATCATATCATAAATTGCATCTCTGACAGTTCTTCCTTTTTTAAATCTTTCCTTGAGTTTCTCATCCAGACTTTCTCTTGTTTTGCGCTCAAGTTCTTCAAAATTTAGCTCATGATGCGAGCCTATAATTATGACTCGTCGCCTAGCTTGTGGTACTCCATAATCATTTGCATTTACGAGGTTAATCGATAAATGATAACCTCCATGCTTAAAGTTTTTATCATCATGGAATATTTCTTTTATCGTTTCAATAATGGCACCCTTCTTACTGCTCAGAATACCTGCTACATTTTCAAATATAAAATAATCTGGCTCCAATCTTTGAATTACATTAAAATAGTAATTGAACAATTCATTTCTAGGATCTTCCATAAAGGCATTAGCCTTTCTTATTCTACCTCCAGCCATAGAGAAGCCCTGACATGGAGGACCTCCGATAACTACATCTACATGTTCTAACTTACTCAACAATTGGTCTTCTTGTTTTCCGACATTGTCATTTCTTTGAATCAAAGAATCCAGATAATTTACAAAGTCTTTTACATCCATATTAGCCATAATTGTATGAGGATGATTCTTCTTATAAGATTCAGCTATTTCGGGAACAAGTTCATTGGCCAGAATCACATGATTATTATCACTTGCCATTTCAAAGCCTAAAGACAAGCCACCTACACCAGCGAAAATATCTACTATATTCATTTTTTTTCTGTATTTAGTCTATAGTTTATTTGATATTGCTTGACAAACAATAACTCGTCCGAAGACAAATGAAATATGGATGCAAGCAAGTTATCAATCTCATCCAATAAGTCCTTATGTAATTTGTGCTGGTATATATAACTAGTCTGAACAGATCCTATATATACTTTTGACTTTTCCAAAGCCCGCTCAAAACAGTCATAAGAACTTGCTATTTTCAACTTTAGTTCTTGAGGAACTTGACTGAAATCTATCTTAAAGAATTCCAACTCCTTAGATGTAATGTGCCAACAATCTGAGAGACATTCCCAAACAAAATAAAACAATGAAGAATTCATTATTGCAGAAAAAAGTTTAGCATCCAATTCCGATCCAAAATATATCTGTTTGTATTCTTTAGATTCCATCGGATGTACAAATGCTTTTCCCCAAAATGCCATTCTCATATTAAGCCATACGCAATAAGGAGTCTTTTCTTTTAGAAAATTATCCATCAATGACATTGCACTTAAAGAGTTTACCCTTTCCAACACTTTTGTTTCTAAATCTGAAGATGTTTTTTCTATACCTAATTCTGCTCGATTTATTACCCTATGGAAAGTAACCGCTCTTAACAAACGATCTTGCTCTTCCTTGTTCCAATGGTAATACCGAGAACTATAAATTTTACTATCATTTTTTTTCTTTGTCGCTTTACATTTAGCAAACATAATAGATAATTTTTGATGCACACCATTGAAAAGACAAGCAGGCCTATCTGAAAAATTAGCAAAAGCTAAATCAGAAGTCCTCGAAATCAACAAATTTCTCAGAGGTAACATTCTCCTAGTAGATACAATTGATATAGGTAATACAAAGCCAAGAATACTCCTACTATGTGATAACTCAAGTATTACTTTTTCCAATACATAAGAATATAAATTACCACAGGAATAAGTCTTATAAATAGACTCTTCAATATAACGATTCTGCATTTTAGAATATTCCACATAGGGAGGATTTCCTATAAGTACATCAAATCCCTTTTGCTCAGAATATATACTAGTAAATGTTTTCTGCCAATCAAAGTCTCTCGAATCCAAGGAATTGCCTCTTTTGAAATTATCCAAAAGAACATCATCTAAATTCCAATATAACTTGCAATAAAGACATACCCTAAACATTAATACATCCATTGCCTCTTCATCTATATCTACTCCAAATAAATTTGTTTCAAATATATGCTTTATCAAATTAGACTGAACAGATATACCAAACACTTTAGAATATATTTCCAACAAAACTTCTAATGCAGCAAACAAAAAAGCACCTGTACCACAGGTAGGATCTAAAATTGTTATCTTGCTTAATTTTTCGGACATTTGCTTTTTCTTTTTTTTCTCCAAACTATCCAACATGGTGATAATTCTATTAGAATCATTCAATATAGAACAAAAATCCCAACCAACAATTTCATCATCCAACAAATAAGCAACTATAGTTTTCCTTGCAATATATACTGTCGTCTGAATATCAGTATAATAGGCACCAGTTTCTTTCTTATTGATATATTTTTCAAAAAGAATACGTAAAATTTCATTTGCTGTATACTTCGTTAAATTCCACTCACGCACAATGGAAACAAAATTTAATATTTGCTCTTTTCTTTTAGAGAAACAAACGCCCAACTCTTCAGTATCTAATACTGTCTGTTCAGCCAACATTTTAGCTGTTCCAAGGACTATTTCTAGAATATTATCATTTTGTTGCTTATTCATAAGCACAACAAAAATTACAGCATTAGCTATGCAAACAACATAGCGACGCTCATAAGCTACATTGCCAATAATGTTACATTCAATAAATTTTGAATACGATCTATATATAGCAGAATCCTTCATATCTCTATTACCAAACATGAGAATCTACAGACATTTCATTAGAGATAATCATAGTGACGAGAAAAAGATACCACTAGCTATTAATTGTGATATCTTTAAACATTATAATACACCACTACTATAACCATATGGATATAATATGGTCATAGATATGATATATAGATAAAGCACAAAAGTGATTCATCGCCGCTATAAACTATGAGCGTTGAACTTTATTCTGGAAGTACGAGCCACAAGCAAAAAATACCTGAGAGCATGATACAAAAGAAGCGTGAGCTTCACTTATCATACTCTCAGGCATTTGGCGTGGCCCGTATAACCGATAAGTTCCGCCCACGCTATAGCGCAGGCGTTCACTTAATCTACGGTTATACATCTGTTAATCGCCAAATTTCGAGAGTATTCCGAATATCGTAAACGCTTTGTATATTAATATGTTATATGTCTAAAGTTTATTCTTTCTGTTTCTTATTATTCTATTTTATTTGTTCAACTTATGTTACAAGGGAGCAGCCGCCAAGGGCAACCTTTCCCTTTTCGAGGGCAAAGGTATAAAAAATAAATGAAATATGCAACTTAATACCTCAAAATATCTTTTATCGAGTAAATTTTACTTGAAGCATCAAAGGAGAAATACTGGTCATCCATAATCATATAATCCTCTCTCTGCTTCTTGCTCAGACTCTTAATATCGGGAAACATGGATATCGGTACTACCACTTCTCGACCATCAGTCAAGAACACAGCCATTGCACCACGCTTAACTCCAAAATCCAGTTTCTTAATTCCCAAAGTAGTATCTTTGAATTTACACATAGTTGTCATTCCATAATTATATATTTTTCTTTTGTGGGCAAATTTACAAAGAAATATCGAGAATACTACATTTTTTATATATAAAAGTTTGGAGAATACAAAGAAAACTTGTATTTTTGCCTTTGTATAATTCGCATCAACTAAAAAAGACAAAAAATCATGATAAACGACAGAAGACAACTGGCTGACGTGTATCAGCAAACTATAGATATTGTACTGGAGGGACATTACACCTCGGAGAATGGCGAGGATGTGAAACTGCTCGACAACACGAAGATGCTCAAGGGAAGCAGATTCTATACCAAGCCACTGGATGCTTCAAATGTACCTACCCTTGCAGAAGGTTCCACCAAGATTATTGTGAAGAATGACGACAGCATCCATTGCGGTCATCTGTTGCAACAGGAAGGATATAATCCCGTGGTTCTCAACCTGGCAAGCCGTCGCAACCCGGGCGGTGGCGTGAAGAACGGAAGCCGGGCACAGGAGGAGAGCCTCTTCCGCAGCACCAACCTCTTTCTCTCTATGTATCGTTATGCAGAATATGCCGAGGATTACGGTTTAGAGAAAAGCAAGTTCCAATATCCGATGCCTGTGAGATTCGGAGGCATCTATGTGCCAGACGCTACTGTGTTCAGGGCTGGAGCTAAGGATGACTTTGCCTTGCTCGACACTCCTTATTATATGTCGTTCGTGGCTGTAGCTGCCATCAATCATCCAGAACTGGATAAGGATGGGAACATCTGTGAAGAAGATGCCGCACTGACAAAGAACAAAATGAGAACGATGCTGCGTATCGGTCTGCTGAACGGACACGACAGCATCGTGCTCGGTGCTTTCGGTTGCGGTGCCTTCCACAATCCTCCGAAACATATCGCAAGACTGTTTCACGAAGTCATTGACGAGAAGGAGTTCAAGGACAAGTACAAGCTCATCGCCTTCGCCATCCTTGAAGACCATAACTCGCCAAGAGGTGGAAACCTGCAACCCTTCATCGAGGAATTCAAGTCATAAACTCCCACAGATTTGGCTTTCCCTTCGGCCGCCGATTTTCAATTCACAGATTCACACAGATGGGGCTTGATTCATATCAGAGAAACATTCCCCTACTTCCAGCAGTAATCAATGCCTCGCTTCTCGCATTCTCCTCGCAGAGCGGCGAGGAAATAACTGCGCTCGCTCCCCCAACCACGAACCTTGCGCTCGTGATCCACGGTCTGCTTCAAACGCTCATCGCTGTATGCAGCAAAACGGGCTGCATACTCTGAAATTCTTGACTCGGCATAGCCTGCATCAACAGTTGATGACTCGGCATTAGCTGCCATTACATTCTCATTGTTTAAATCTGAATTTGGATTCATAAAGATAATTATTTTAAGTTGTTAAACACTTACGCATTCTTTTACCACCGTGGTTATCTCTATGCGAAACTCGGTTGGTGTGCCACAACTGGGCAACTCTTAATGCTTGATTTCGGTTGCAAAAGTACATCATTATTCTGAAACCACCAAATTTTTTCGGGATTATTTTTTCAGAAGATTTCCCTTCTTCTAAAGAAGAAGATTTTTTAGGGAAGCAGATAGCAAAGAAATACCCTACTTGATTGGAAGAGATAGCCACTTAAATGGTTAAACTTTCCTATATTTGCATTATAACAGTATTATAATCATAAAATTATAATTATCTTTGCATTCTGATTATCAGAAAGATACAGGCTATTGAAATATAAAGAAAAAGAAGAATATGATACAGCAAGTAGAATTTTCATTGCGCCCGCTTCCTCGCGGATTTCACCTCGTAACCAACGAGGTGATGAGGAATTTGCCGGAGCTGCCTAAGACGGGGATACTGAATCTCTTCGTAAGACATACCAGCTGCGGACTGTCGCTGAACGAGAACTTCGACCCGGATGTGAGACATGATTTGAAGGGTATCTTCGAAAGACTGGTTCCGGATGGCGACCCAAGATACCTGCACCAGGATGAAGGACCTACGGACATGTCAGCGCATGCCAAATCGAGCATGGTGGGAGTATCGCTCACCATTCCTATTACCAACGGCAGGTTGAACCTCGGTACATGGCAGGGAATCTACCTCTGTGAATTCAGAGAGGGAGGCGGAAGCCGACACCTCATCGCAACGATTATCGGGGAATAATTCTCTAATTCTTAAATTCTTGATAAAAAAAACTTTAAGTCAAGAATTTAAGAATTTTCATTCTTGCCTGATGAATTATGCCATAAGCAAGAATTTCAGGAAGCCAGAGTTGACAACGTCAACTTTTCCGTAATGACCTTAATGACCAATGACCTTAATGACCACTTTCATCTTCTATTTCTTCT
>CAVBFV010000070.1:0-12519 GCA_963594575.1 Lachnospiraceae bacterium
GGTCAGTGCAACTATGCAGCTTCTAAGGCTGGTATGATTGCTTTGGCTAAGTCTATCGCTCAGGAGTTGGGTCCTAAGGGCGTACGCGCTAATGCGGTAGCTCCTGGTTTCATCGAGACTGCAATGACTGCACAGTTGCCTGAGGAAATCCGCAAGGACTGGATGAAGAAGATTCCATTGCGTCGTGGTGGTCAGACTGAGGATATCGCAAATGTTTGCCTCTTCCTCGCTTCCGACTTGTCTAGCTATGTTAGCGGTCAGGTTATTCAGATCGACGGTGGTATGAACATGTAATCTCTCGGCAACGTTTTATTGATAAAACATGCAGGTAGTTTACGAAGACAACCATATAATCATAGTCTCTAAGAGAAGTGGCGAAATCGTGCAGGGCGACAAGACCGGCGACGAACCTCTCTCGGAGACTGTGAAACAGTACATCAAGGAGAAGTATCACAAGCCGGGAAATGTATTTCTCGGTGTGGTGCATCGCCTTGACCGTCCTGTATCGGGTTTGGTCGTATTTGCCAAGACTTCTAAGGCATTGAGCCGTCTGAACAATATGTTCCGGGATGGCGAAGTTCACAAAACCTATTGGGCAATCGTGAAGAACATGCCAAAGGAACCTGAGGCTACGCTCACCCATTGGATAGTAAGAAATGAAAAGCAGAATAAGAGCTATGCTTACGACCATGAGGTGAAAAACTCGAAGAAAGCGATATTGAAGTATAAGGTGATAGGTCATACAGACCATTATACACTTCTGGAGGTGAACTTGATGACGGGTCGTCATCATCAGATAAGATGCCAGCTTGCCAAGATGGGATGTCCTATCAAGGGAGATCTGAAATACGGTTCTCCACGTAGCAATGCAGATGGCAGTATTTCTCTCCTTTCACACAGAGTAGAATTTGTTCATCCTGTGTCTAAAGAAACAATCGTAGCAGAGGCTCCGCTGCCGGATGATAATCTTTGGCGGGCTATTGCACCCTAACTCAAAAATCCATGCTTATGAAGAGGTATGCGAAATGGGCAGGAATCACGGTGTTGACTCCATTGGTGCTCATCTTGTTGTTATCCATTCTGCTTTATCTGCCACCTGTTCAGAATTGGGCGGTAAAGCAAGTGGCTGCTTATGCCTCTGAGTCGACGGGTATGGATATTTCGGTAAAGCAAGTACGCCTCGTCTTCCCTCTGAAACTGGGAGTGGAAGGCGTAAAGGTACTTCAGCCAATCGACTCACTCAAGAATTCCCCAAACTTGGCTTTAAGAAATAAGAGAGATACCGTTGCCGACATTCAGAAGATGGTGGTAGACGTACAATTGTTGCCTCTTTTCGAAAGTCAAGTCATGGTGGATGAACTCAATTTCACCCAGATGAAGGTGAATACCACGAATTTTATTCACGAAGCCAGAATCAAGGGCAATGTAGGTAATCTGCGCCTGAAGGCTCATGGCATTGACCTCGGAAAGGAGAAGGTGAGGGTGAATCATGCCCTGTTGGCTGATGCCCGACTCTCGGTAGAACTGAGCGATACTGTGCCGCCGGATACTACGCCTAGTACCAATTTCTGGAAGGTGAATATCGAAAAACTGAAACTGAAGAACACTGATTTCGTATTACACATGCCTGGAGATACCCTCCAGGTGAATGCTTATTTTGGAGATGCGGTGGCGCAGACTACCTATCTCGACCTTTATAAAGGACTTTATCAGATAGGTCATCTTGACTGGAAGAATGGCAAGGTGAACTATGACCAGAACTATATCCGTCCGGTATCGGGCATGGACTTTAACCATATCGCTCTGTCGGCCATGACTTTGAAGGCAGACTCTTTCTATTATTGCGATTCGAAGATAGATGTCAAGATTCGTGAAGCTCAGTTTAAGGAGAAAAGCGGTTTGCAGGTAGACCAGCTCTATGGCAGATTCGTGATGGATTCCGTGAAACTGCAGTTGCCTGATATCTGTCTCCGTACCCCATACTCCCAATTGCAGGCAACGGTGGATATGGATTTGAATGCCTTTGATGAGGTGAAACCTGGCAAGTTGATGGCACAGCTGAAGGGAGCTTTGGGCCGTTCAGACCTGTTCCTCTTTGCAGGCGATGCCTTCCCAGGCGCCATGAAGAAGAAATGGCCTTTCTATCCGATGAAGATAGAAGGATCGTTCAAGGGAAATATGCAGCAGGCATCTTTCTCGGGCTTGAAACTGTCGCTGCCTACAGCCTTCGAACTGAGTGCTGATGGAAAATTGGGTAACCTGACGGATATGAACCGTCTGAAGGCAAATGTAGATCTGAACGCCCGTACCTATCATTTGGATTTCATTACCGCCATGCTTGACCCTTCTCTGATGCAGGAGATACGTGTGCCTAGCGGTATCGGAATCCGAGGAAACATTCAGGCAGACGGCTCCAGATATGCTACCCGACTCGCCATTACCGAAGGTCGTGGCAGAATGAGGGTAGATGCCAAGATAGATGCGAAGACCCGGAAAGACGGCAGTATCGATATGAACCGTCTGGCTTATCAAGCTAAGATTCAGGCGCACAACATCCAGGCAAAGCATTTCCTGCCAAAACAGGATTTGCATTCTTTCACCGGCTCATTGCAGGCGAAGGGAGTGGGAACTGATTTCCTTTCTCCGCGTACCCGATTACAGGCTAAGGCACAGGTAAACCAGATTCAGTATGGCAAATACAAACTGGATCATGTATTGGCAGTGGCTCACGTTGCCAATGGAAAGGTGCATGCCGATATCGACAGCAAGAACCAGTATCTTACAGGACTCGTCAGCCTTGATGCGCTTACGAATTCCAAGAAACTGGAGGCTACCCTGGTGGCAGATGTCCGCGATGTGAATCTTTATTCGCTTGAGGTAACGAAGGCACCGATGCGCCTGTCGCTCTGCGGTCACATGGATATCAGGTCCGACCTGAAGGATAGTCACGACATCATGGCCTCTATGAGTGATATTACGGTTCGTACGGCAGAAAAGAATTACCGTCCGGTGGGTGTTGACGCAGATGTCTTTACCCGCAGAGATACCACGCATGCAGTCATCGATTGCGGCGACTTCCATCTCAACATGGATGTACACGGAGGCTATAAGCAGTTGATGAGCCGTTTTGCCGGATTGCAGAAAGAATTGGCTCATCAGCTCAGGAACCGTCATATCGATCAGGTAAAGATTCGCAGCCAGTTCCCGTTCGGTCATGTTTATCTTACCACGGGAAAGGACAATTTCATTTCCCGTTTCATCGCTTACTGCGGTTATGATTTCAAGACGGTGGATATGAAGATGAATATGTCGCCTGTAACGGGTGTCAATGGTTATCTCAACATCGATTCTCTGGTGGCGAGTGGTATGCAGTTGGATACAATCCGTGCCTTGGTGAAGACAGAGGGCGATACCATCCGCTATGCAGCACGTGTTCAGAACAACAAGCATAATCCTCAGTATGTGTTCCGTGCACAGGTAGAGGGCGAACTGCAGGAGAAGGGCTCCAATATCGATGCCCGCATTTACGATGCCAAAAACAGATTGGGTGTAGATGTGGGACTGGAGGCGCTGCTGCAGGAAAACGGCGTGAAGATTTCGCTCATTGATACCCATCCAATCCTGGGTTACAAGAAGTTTACTGCCAACGATGACAACTATCTGATGTTGGGCAATGACGACCGAGTTTCTGCCAATCTGATTCTGAAGGCTGCCAACGGCATGGGTATCCGCATATACAGCAATGATGAAAACGAAGAAGCGCTGCAGGATCTTACGGTGAGCATGAGCCAGTTTAATCTGGATAAAGTGCTCAGCGTGATTCCTTACATGCCTGATATCTCGGGTATTCTTGACGGCGACTTCCATATTATCCAGACCAAGGATGAACTCTCGGTTTCTTCTAATCTGAACATTGACAATATGGTTTACGAAAAGTGTCCGATGGGAGATGTCGGTACCGAATTCGTTTACATGCCAAAGAGTGATGGTTCTCATTATGTAGATGGCTTCCTTAGCTATGAGGGCGAAGAAGTGGCTACCGTGAAGGGTACTTACAAGTCGGAAGGTAACGGTTATCTCGATGCCGAAGTGGGTATGGAGAAGTTGCCGCTGCACTTTGTCAACGGTTTTGTTCCTGACCAGATTATGGGCTTGAAGGGATATGGCGAAGGTAAGTTGAGTTTGAAGGGTGCCTTGAGCCAGTTGGATGTAGAGGGCGAAGTATATCTGGATTCGGCTTATCTCGTCAGTGTGCCGTATGGTATCACGATGCGTTTTGCCAACGATCCGGTCCGTATCATCGGCAGCAAGTTGCTCTTCGAAAACTTCATGATGTATGCCAACAATGAGAGTCCGCTCAATATCCAGGGCAGTCTCGACTTTACGAATTTAGAGAAGATGATGCTCGATATCAGGATGAGAGCACAGAACTTCCTGCTGATTGATGCCAAGGAGAATGCCCGTTCCGAGGCTTTCGGCAAGGCGTATGTCAACTTCTATGGTGCGATGCGCGGACCGGTAAGCAATCTGAAGATGCAGGGTAAACTAGATGTGCTCGGCAATACGGATATGACGTATGTGCTGAAAGAATCGGAACTGACTACTGATACGCAACTCGATGAACTGGTGAAGTTCACGAATTTCAAGAGTGGCAAGCCTGTCGTTGTCGAGCGTCCGGCACTGGAAGGATTGAGTATGATGTTGAGCATGTCGATAGACGAGTCTGCTCATATCCTTTGTGCTCTGAATGCCGACCAGACCAACTACATCGACCTGATGGGCGGTGGTGATCTGACGATGACTTACAATTCGGTCGATGGCATCGGCATCACGGGCAAGTACACCCTGAACAATGGTAAGATGAAATATTCGTTGCCTATCATTCCGCTGAAGACGTTTGATATCCAGGACGGCAGCTACATAGAGTTTAACGGCGATCCGTTCAATCCGGCTTTGAACATTACGGCAACAGAGAATGTCAGGACGACGGTAAACGAGGGACAGGGAACCGGTCGCTCGGTAGATTTCATTTGTGGTGTAAAACTCTCACAGACATTGAATAAGCCAGGTATCCAGTTTATCGTTTCCTCTCCAAACGATGCCACCTTGCAGGATGAACTGAACACGATGAGTATCGAAGAGCGGGGAAAGATCGCCATTACGATGCTGGCTTCGGGCATGTATCTTGCCAACGGCAATACCAATTCGTTCTCCATGAACAGTGCCCTGACCTCTTTCCTCAACTCGGAGATCAATAATATTGCAGGTTCAGCGATGCGTTCAGTGGGTGTGGATGTCGGTATGTCGGTAGATAACTCTACCAATGCAGCAGGTGCCATGCACACCGATTATAACTTTAAGTTTGCCAAGCGGTTCTTCAACAACCGTTTGAGTTTCAGTGTGGGCGGCAAGGTTTCTACCGGTGCAGAAATGGAGAATGCAGCTAACAATGATGATGTGTTCTTCAACAATATCGAACTGCAGTACCGGCTCAACGAAGGTGCGAGCCAGTATATCCGTGCATTCTACAACAACAATACCTACGATTGGCTTGAAGGTTTGATAGGTGAGTACGGTGTCGGTTTCAAATGGCAGAGAAAACTGCAGCATTTCAAGGACATCTTCCGTTTGAAGAACGATAAGCAGCAGATTCCTTCAGCCCCAATGGTAAAGAATCCTGCGGAGAAGAAGAGTACGAATGAAAAGAAGGATACGATGGAGAAAGCCAGAGCAAAGGACTTTGACCCATTGAAACTTAACGAAAAGTAATGATCGATATGAAACAGCAGAACAGGTTATACCTTATTATATATATGGCAGCATTGCTGATGTTGTCGGGGCAGCTCATAACGGGTTGCTCTTCAACCAGTGCGCTGAAAGACGATGAGCAGCTGTTTACGGGTCTGGTACCTATCGAGTATAAGAACTACGAGAAGGGAGCCTATGCCGATTCTACCATTGCCGAGATGGAGTATGCCCTGGCTTCGGCTCCGAACGGTGCTTTGTTCGGGAGCAGCTATTACCGCACGCCGTTCCCGGTGCGTCTCTGGATATGGAATGCTTTCTCCCAATCGGATGGAGCAATGGCTAAGTGGATAACCAAGGTGTTCGGTTCCAAACCCAAGCTGATGGCGAATGTGAATCCGCAGCTCCGTGCACAGGTGGCTGAGCATCAGCTCGATAAATATGGCTATTTTAACGGTAAGGTGACTTATGATGTGCTGACACAGAGCAATCCGAAGAAGGCAAAGGTTGCCTATCATGTAGACTTCGGTCATCTCTGGACGCTCGATTCTATGGCTTATCTCAACTTCCCAGCCAAGAGCAAGCAGCTGATAGATGCTTCCATGAACAAGGCGCTCATACGGAAGGGGAGTCCTTTCAATGTCGCCAACATGGAATCGGAACGTCAGCGTATCACCCGTCTGTTCCGCAATAGGGGCTATTATTTCTATCAGAACAGTTATGCATCTTATCTTGCCGATACCGTGAATGTGCCCGGCAAGGTACAGTTGCGGCTGATGATGGCAGACAGTGTGGATGATAGGGCTACCCGCCAATGGTATATCGGAAAGATCAATGTTAATTTCAGAAAGCAGTATATGGAGGAGTTGAAAGATTCCTTTGTGCGCAGTTTTCTGAGTTTCCATTATAACGGAAGAAAGATGCCGATACGTCCGGGCATCGTTTTGCAGAGTCTGCGCCTGCGTCCCCGTGAACTGTATCGGGTACGTACCGAGGAACGTGCCAAAACCGGACTTCAGGAGATGGGACTCTTCAGCTATTCCAGCATCCAGTTCACTCCCCGTTCGGTGCAGACCCTCGACAGTTTAGGCAATGTAGTATATCGGGACACCTTGGATGCCAATATCGACCTGGTATTCGACAAGCCATACGATTTCTATGTCGAGGCAAATGCCCGTGGCAAAACGACCGGTAGAGTAGGTCCGGAGCTGGTAGTGGGTCTTACCAAGCGCAATGCTTTTCATGGAGGCGAGAAACTTACTGTCAACCTGCATGGTTCGCATGAGTGGCAGACCATCAGTCAGGCTGGCGGAGGTTCTACCCGCATCAATTCCTATGAATACGGATCGGATGTATCAGTAGAGTTTCCTCGCATCATCACGCCTTGGAATATGTTCAGAACGATGGAGCAGAATGAGCGCAGATACCGTGCCGGACACATGCCTACCAGATATCGGGGTGTGCCAACCACTACCATCAAGGCTTCGATGAATGTGCTGAACAGAGCCAGCTACTTCCGGCGTCATGTGGCATCGGGCGAGTTGACTTATGCCTGGTCAACCTCTTATCAGCATCAGCATTCCTTCAGCCCGCTCATTCTTTCTTATGAGTTTATGAACAGCCGTACGGCTGCTTTCGACAGCATCCTCGCCCTGCATCCTTATCTTCAGATATCGATGCGCGACCAGTTTGTGCCTAAGATGAGTTACACCTATACTTATCGCAGTCCGCGCCGTTACCGTCATCCTATCACCTGGTCAACCACCATCAGCGAGGCAGCCAATATCCTTTCGCTCGGTTACATGGCAGCTGGAAAGGGATGGAATGAGAAAGACAAGAAGATGTTCAAGAATCCGTTTGCGCAGTTCCTGAAACTGGAGACAGATTTCGTGAAGTACTGGCGCATCACCCAGGATGGTACGCTGGTGGGACATGTCAATGCCGGCATTATCTGGAGTTATGGCAATGCCGAGAATGCTCCTTATTATGAGCAGTTCTATATCGGTGGTGCCAACAGTGTGCGTGCCTTTAATGTCCGGAGTATCGGACCGGGCAGGTACCAGCCTACCAACAGCAAGTATTCGTATATTGACCAGACGGGCGACATCAAGTATCTGATGAATCTGGAATACCGTCAGAAGGTATGGGGCGATCTCTATGGAGCCCTTTTCCTGGATGCAGGTAATGTGTGGACCTTGCGCAACCAGGAGTACAGTCCGCTCGGCAAGTTTGATGTAGACAAGTTCTTCCGGCAGCTGGCGGTAGGCACCGGTGTCGGCGTGCGTTATGATATGGGTATGTTTGTGATACGTGTCGACTGGGGTATCGGTCTGCATGTTCCTTACGATACAGGCAAGAGTGGCATCTATAACATCCGTCGGTTCAAGGATGCCCAGAGTCTGCATTTCGCTGTGGGTTATCCTTTCTAAGTCTTTTAGGGGGATATATCCAAAAATAAGTCTGATATGTGTTACAGATAGTGCAGAATAGGACAAAAATTGATATTAATCAAAAAAAAGTAGGAAAACGTGCGGTTAACTGCATTTTTTTTGTTACTTTTGCATCGTTATTTTTTTAATAACTATCAACTATTAATAAATAAAAGTATAGATAAAAATGAAACCTACGTTATTGCTTTTGGCTGCCGGTATGGGTAGCCGTTATGGTGGTTTGAAACAGCTTGATGGTCTGGGCCCTAATGGTGAGACTATCATGGACTACAGCATCTATGATGCTATTCAGGCTGGTTTCGGAAAGATCGTATTCGTTATCCGCAAGGACTTCGAAGATCAGTTCCGTGAGAAGATTCTTTCAAAGTATGAGGGTCATATTCCTGCAGAGCTTTGCTTCCAGGCATTGGATGATCTCCCAGAGGGATTCTCTGTACCAGAAGGTCGTGAGAAGCCATGGGGTACAAACCATGCAGTTCTGATGGCAAAGGATATCATCAAGGAGCCTTTCTGCGTAATCAACTGCGATGACTTCTACAACCGCGATTGCTTCATGGTAATCGGCAAGTTCCTCTCTGAACTTCCAGAGGGCAGCAAGAACCGTTATGCCATGGTAGGTTTCCGTGTGGGTAACACCTTGAGTGAGAATGGTACTGTAGCTCGCGGCATCTGCTCTAAGGATGCTGATGAGAACCTGACTACCTGTGTAGAGCGTACCGAGATTATGCGTATCGACGGTAAGGTATCTTACAAGGATGAGCAGGGCGAGTGGGTTGCTGTTGGCGACAATACTCCTGTTTCCATGAACGTTTGGGGCTTCACACCTGATTACTTCCAGCACAGCGAGGAGTACTTCAAGGAGTTCTTGAGCGATCCTAAGAATATGGAAAACAAGAAGGCTGAGTTCTTCATTCCATTGATGGTTAACAAGCTCATCAATGAGGGTACAGCTACTGTTAAGGTGCTCGATACTACCAGCAAGTGGTTCGGTGTAACTTATGCAGCCGACCGCCAGAGTGTTGTTGACAAGATCCAGAGTCTTATCGACGAGGGTGTTTATCCAAACAAGCTCTTCTAATTTAATGAGATGAATATAAACATTAATATATTGACAGATCAGGAAGCCGCTATTCTCCGAGAGACGATAGCGGCTTCTCATCATATTGTCGTCTGTGCACATAAGTCGCCAGACGGTGATGCCATCGGCTCTTCTCTGGGATGGGCTGGTTATCTTCGCTCTTTGGGCAAGAAAGTTGACATTTGTGTGCCGGATATGGTACCGGATTCTCTTTCCTGGTTGCCTGGAGCAGCTGATATCCTGCGGTATGACAAGCAGCCTGAGCAGGTACAACGGGCTTTCGATGAAGCCGACCTGGTATGCTGTGTTGACTTTAGCAGTGAGGGACGTCTTGATGAGATGGATCATGTATTGTTGGGTTGCAAGACTCAGCGTGTCATCATCGACCACCATCTGGCTCCTAATCTTGAGGCTAAGCTACTGGTTTCGCAGCCACATGCCAGCAGTGCCAGCGACCTGGTATTCCGTGTAGTCTGGCAGTTGGGAGGCTTCCCGCAGATGGATCAGACCTGGGCTACCTGCGTATATTGCGGCATGATGACCGATACGGGTGGTTTCACTTACAATTCTACCCAGCCTTATATCTATTACATCATCTGTCTGCTGCTTACCAAGAACATCGACAAGGATAAGATATACCGCAATGTCTTCAATAATGCCCGCATTCCGGCAGTCCGGTTCCGTGGCTATCTGATGGATAAGAAACTGCAGGTAATAGAAGAACTTCATGCCAGTTTCTATACGGTGACCCGTGAAGAGTTGAAAAAGTATGACTTTATTAAGGGCGACCTGGAAGGACTGGTGAATGTGCCTCTTACCATCAAGGGACACAAGCTCTCCATTTCTCTTCGCGAAGATACGGATATCGACAATCGCATATTGGTAAGTCTCCGTTCTGTAGACGATTTCCCATGCAACAAGATGGCAGCTGAGTTCTTCAATGGTGGCGGTCATCGCAATGCTTCCGGTGGCAAATTGCTGTGCAGCATGCAGGAGGCAGAACAGATAGCACTGAAAGCAATCCTGGCATACGCCGATATGCTGAAGTAGCCGTTTTTTCCCTTAGAAATGACGAAAAAGACAGAAAACAACCCCGTTTTGAGGCAATAGGATGATAATAAGTGATAAATAATAATAAAATCAACCTATTCCTCTCGGTGTTGTCTTATCTTTTTTGTACCTTTGCCCAATAAATCAGATTTTAAAAAGAAGAATGAAGAAATTTTTGTTTGCAATGATTGCTTTCGCGGCAGTTTTATCGTTTGCCGCATGCAATGATAGTGAGACTTATAAGGACATGCGCGACAGAGAGCTCGATTCTATCAGTTCCTTCTTGCGTAAGGAAAATATTAAGGTCATCTCTGAGGATGAGTTCAACAGACGTTGGAATAATAATCAAAGGCTGACGGATACTGCAAAGAACAACAACGAATGGGTACTTTTCAACAGTAACGGTATCTATATGCAGGTGATTGATCAGGGATGTGGCGACTATATCAAGAAGGGTGAAACGGCAGATGTACTGGTCCGTTTTGATGAGTATAACCTTTCGTATGCTGCAGAAATGAGCGATAAGTGTCTCACGCTTTCAAACAAAGTTCCTGCTTATTCCTATTATATTGATAAGATAAGCGTTACCAATACTTCCGGCACTTTCACCGGTTCTTTCGTTGATCCTAAAGCCAGTCTGATGGCCAATACTTATAATTCATCCCGTTATGGCAGTGTCAGTGCTACCGTGCCTAGCGGTTGGCTCATCCCGTTCACCTGGATTAAGATTGGCAGACCAAAGACTGATGATGACCGCATCGCTCATGTCCGCCTGCTCGTACCTCACTCTTATGGTACCACATCGGCATCGGGCAGTGTGCAGGCATGTGTCTACGACATGACCCTGCAGAAAGGAAGATAAACATAAATTCAGAAAGATATATTTATGACACTGATTAAGTCAATTTCTGGTATCCGCGGTACTATTGGCGGTCCAGCGGGCGATACATTGAATCCGCTCGATATCGTAAAGTTCACTTCAGCATACGCTACCTTCATTCGCCGTAGCGGTGCTTCGAAGAGTAATACCATCGTTGTAGGCCGTGATGCGCGCATCTCTGGCGAGATGGTAAAGAATGTGGTTTGTGGAACACTCATGGGTATGGGCTACGATGTGCTGAACATTGGTCTGGCTACTACTCCTACCACCGAACTTGCTGTTACCATGAGTGGTGCAGCCGGCGGTATCATCATCACAGCTTCTCACAATCCACGCCAGTGGAATGCCCTCAAACTCCTCAACGAGAAGGGTGAGTTCCTTACTGCAGCTAACGGTAACGAGGTGCTGGACATCGCAGAGAAGGAAGACTTCGACTATGCGGATGTAGATCATCTCGGAAAATATACTGAAGATAATACCTTCAACAAGCGCCATATCGACTCCGTTCTTGCTTTGAAGCTCGTAGATGTCGAGGCTATTAAAAATGCCCATTTCAAGGTTTGTGTAGATTCCATCAACTCTGTTGGTGGCGTTATTCTTCCTGAGTTGCTCGATGCACTCGGTGTAGCATATACTTTCCTCAATGGTGAGCCAACAGGCGACTTTGCTCATAATCCGGAGCCATTGGAGAAGAACCTCGGTGGTATCATGGATGAGTTGAAGAAGGGTGGCTACGATATGGGTATCGTTGTCGATCCTGATGTTGACCGCCTGGCTTTCATCTGCGAAGATGGCAAGATGTTTGGCGAGGAGTATACCCTGGTCAGTGTGGCAGATTACGTGTTGGGCAAGACTCCTGGCAATACGGTCAGCAACCTTTCATCTACCCGTGCCCTCCGTGATGTAACCGAGAAGCATGGTGGTTCTTATTGTGCTTCTGCTGTAGGCGAGGTGAATGTAACTACCAAGATGAAGGATGTTCATGCTGTCATCGGTGGTGAAGGCAATGGTGGAGTTATCTATCCAAAGAGCCATTATGGTCGTGATGCCCTCGTTGGTATCGCCCTCTTCCTGAGCAGTCTGGCTCATAAGGGCTGCAAGGTGAGCGAACTCCGTGCCAGCTTCCCTAACTATTTCATCGCCAAGAACCGCATCGACCTCACTCCATCTACCGATGTAGATGCTATCCTCGTCAAGGTTAAGGAGATGTATGGTAAGGAGAAGGATGTCACCGTAACAGATATCGATGGCGTCAAGCTCGATTTCCCTGACAAGTGGGTTCACCTCCGCAAGAGTAATACCGAGCCTATCATCCG
>CAVBFV010000071.1:0-12268 GCA_963594575.1 Lachnospiraceae bacterium
CGCATATATCTGAGCAGGATGCGGAATCCCTTGCCCGAGACGGTGATGTAGAAGATCATGGTGAAACGCTGTTTCAGTGCTTTTTTCTTTAGTGCCGCGATGTCTTTGGGGGGCACATCGTCATAATCCAGCATCAGCCAGTAGGTTTCCTTCTGGAAGTCGGTCAGTTTCTTGGCATTACCCTTGAGCTGCACGCTGGGTGTGATGCAGGGCAGCCGGTGCTTGATGTCCTCTGCCGTTCTCTTGTCCACCTTCATCATCGCCCTGTAGCCTTCGGTATTGGCTTTTACAGGTGCCGAATGCATGATGGTGTACTCCAGCACCGCTCTGTTAGGGAGCGGGTTGCTGGCAGAGGAAAACAGGTTAGAGAACAATGAGGGCAAGGCCTCTTTCTCCTCCATGACTTCCTGTTCTCTGTTGATTGCTTCTGTTGTTTTCTTTTTTGCCATATTTTTAAAATTTAAAGGGTTGTCACTTTGATGAATTTCTGATAAACCTGTGCAGATTTCTTGGAAATACTGTTGTATGGAAGTTTCTCTCTGAACAGTGCCCATTTTCTGTTTCTCTCTTCCCAATAATCATCTCCTTTCTCTTCCTCCCACCTTTCTACTTTTTCCTTGTAGATTTTCAGTTTGGATTGGTATCCTTCCTGATATCTGTTCTCTATGTCTTTCTGTCTCAAGTAGCTTTTGATAGCCTCTTCCATGGCAAAGAGTTTTTCGGGAGTGAATGTTCCATTCTCTATATCCATGCTAACGGTATTCCTGCCGCCCTCGATTTCTAGCAGTTTTATTTGGTTTATACCTAACTTTTTGGCAAAGCCGAATTTTACGTTGCCTTCTTCTGCCAGTTCTTTTAAAAAACTGCCCATGTCTAATATTTCTTTAATCTTTTGATTATTCATGCTGCGAAATTACTACAAATTTGTGAATTGGGTGGTTGAGCGTCATGACGCTCAATTTTTGCAAACAATAACCTAGGTTAAAGTTTTTAACGCAGCAAATCGGTGCCCCTTTTTGGGGGTATTTTGAAGATGAAGGTGATGTTTTGTTTTGTATTGCCAGGCGGAAGAAGAAGCGGAAAAAGACGAGGTGAAGGGTGAAGGGTATATTTTAAACTCTATATTATATTCTTTATTTTATGGATTTTGCGATTTTTGACCCTAGGGTCTTTTTTTCGGTTTTTACCCTTACCCTTCACGCGTATATATATAAAAGAGTTTTCAACCCTTCACCCTTCACCTTTTTATTTAATATTTTGTGGGTCAATGAGTTAAGGGTGAAGGGTGGTGAAGGGAGAAGTAAAAGAAAAAATATGAATATCTGTTAATATAAGTTTAAGTATATTCTATTTTGGAAAAATTATAGTATATTTGTAGCTGAAAAGACGAGTCGGTGTGACTCGTAATGCTCCATGAGATGACAGAATAAAACAGATACTCAAAATTAGTAATTTCTTTACGAGAAAAAATAAAAAATAAAAATCTTTTTAACAGCATGATTGCTGCAAAAAAAACTTACAGAAAGGAAAATGATTATGACAGTAAAACGAAACCTACTATTTGTTGTGTTTAGTATCCTGGCAGCCATTGGCTGCCAGGCAAAGAATTCGGTGGCGCCTATGACGCCGGGCAACGTATTCCTGAAAATGGGGGATACGGAAACGGTGGTGCCGCTAAAACTGACCAACTGGGGCGATACCGAGGTGACCAGCATCAGCTATACCTTTTATTATACAGATAAGCAGGTGAGCGAGGGACCTTTCGTGTTAAACTTCGACCAGCCGCTCAGGGATGGAGAAACGCGAGAGGTAAAAATTCCTATCAAACCGGGACCGAAACTGGGAAAGGAAGAGGTGCTCTTCAATATCACCCAGGTGAACGGACAGTATAACGAGGCTTCGGCGGGATATGCCTATCTTACCTGCTGCACGGTAAACAAAATGCCGCACAAGCGGGTGCTGGTAGAAGATTATGCGGGAATGTGGTGCTGGCACTGTCCTATCGGACTGGTGGCTACCGACGCCATAGCACGTATGTATCCAGATGATGTAGTGGCTGTTTCTGTTCACAAAACTGATGATATCAGCAAGGTAGTATCCCGTTGGGTGTATGAAGGATTGATAGACCGCTATGCCGTAACAGTTCCTGCTGTATGGGTGGCACGTGATAACAAGGCTGCCGGTTTTGACATTACCGATGCTTTCAAGATAGAAAAGAGCAAGGTAACTTATATGAACATGGAGGTGGATGCAGAATGGGATGAGACCGGTAATAACATACGTGTGAAAACCCAGGTGGAACCATGCATGTTGCCTGATGAGGGAGAAACGTTTGCCATAGGCTATGTGATGACTGCCAGCGGACTGAGCGACGACAAATGGAGACAGGAGGCGAATTATGCCGAGTATTCCAGCGACAGTTATAAGGATGCACCCGAAGAGATGAAGTTCTATGCCGATGCTGCCAACTATGTAGAGGGCTGGTCGCAGGTAAAGGGCATGGTATATAACCATGTAGCAATAGATTCGCAGGGCATGGACAACGGACTGGAGGACTCGAAGATGACCGATTTCCGTGCAGATGAGGTGAAGACACACTCCACTACTTTTGAGGGTGTAAACAAATACAGCGTAATCCGCGACCGCAGCAAGATAGAGATAGCAGCGGTGCTCTTCAATACCAAGACCGGAAAGATAGAAAATGCTGCCCGCTGCAGTGTGCGCAATCATGGCACTACCGGCATCCGTCCTAACCTGGTTCAGGAGCAGAAGAAAACGGAGGGCATCTACGTCATGCAGGGACGCAAGGTGAACGGCAAGCTGAAGCCGGGCATCTATATCGTGAACGGCAAGAAAACGGTAATCAGATAATTCTTTTTGACCTAAGATATGATGGATAAGAAATTTTACGCCATAGCCGTATCGGCGATATGTGCTATGAATGTCTATGCCGGACCGGTAGACGTGAACAAGGCGCAGACAATGGCAAGAAAGTTTATCGGAAATCCTGTGAGTGTGGGACCGTCGGTGGTGCAAAGCCGCGGGTCCCGTACTTCGGAACCATCGCTCCACCTCTTCAACAACCAGGATGGCGAAGGCTTCGTCATCGTGGCGGGTGATGACCGGGTAGGCGGGGTGCTGGGATATAGTGACAGAGGAAGACTGGATGCTGAAAACATGTCGGCTCCGATGAAAAAACTCCTGGAGCGATATGCACGGGCGGTGGAACTGGTGAAGGTAGACAGCATCAGCGTGACGCCGGTCTATGCCAAACCGCCGAAGGCATCGGTGAAACCGCTCGTCAGTGCGGAATGGAGCCAGGATTATCCTTATAACTATTATACCCCGCGCAGCAGCACCAGCGGCAAGCCTACCTATACGGGCTGTACCATCACGGCGATGGCACAGGTGCTCTCTGCCCACCGCTGGCCTAAGATGAGACCCGAGGGGGTGATCCGAGGCGAGGGTGCCATGGCATACGATTATTATGACTGGGACAACATGCTCGATTCCTATAGCGGTGGAGGATACAGTGAGGCTCAGGCACAGGCAGTAGGCGTGCTGATGAGCGACCTGGGAAAACTGGCTCAGGCTACCTATGGCGTGAACGGAACCCTCTGTGATGAGGCAAAGTTATGGAATACCCTCGAGCACTATTACAACTGCAATGTGCGCCAGCTGGAGAAGGATAGACTGCCGGGCGGCGAGTTTCTGCAGGCTATCTACCAGGAGCTGTCTCTCGGTTGTCCGGTCTTTATGACGGGCGGCGACCATGCCTTTTTATATGATGGCTACGATGAGAACGGACTGGTGCATGTAAACTGGGGATGGGCTGGTCTGGACAATGGCTATTTCGACATCAATACGGCATCGGTGGCTGGCGGAGGTTACGGAAGCGACGGCTGTTACTACGAAAATCAGATAGCGCTCTTCGTGCATCCGAACGACGGAATGATAGAACCGCTGCAGCCTAAACCGGTGGTGCTCTCGGTGAACAATGACCAGGGACTGCAGTTCCAGGCGAGCGAAGGAATGACGGTGAAGTCGGTTATTCCGGCGCAGATTAAAGGTGTGGGAGCCCGCAATGTGGCTCAGAATGCCGGAGGCGCCTATACCGGACAGATAGGCATCGGACTCTTTACGCAGGACGGAAAGTGTATGCATGTCTTCGGACAGTCGGGTGTGATGACCTGGGCTACCTATTATACCAGCTACAATTTCGAATATGACTGGTGGGGGATGGACCTGAATGAAATCGACGGTCTGGCAGACGGCACCTACTATCTGCGACCTTTGGGCCGCCGACTTCTGGATGCTGACAAGGGCGTTTGGGAAGACTGGAGGCAGATGGTGAATGGCAATTCCGTGCCGATGATTGTAAACCGTGGCGAGGTTACGCTGGTACAGGCTGACAACAAGCCTCACCTTTCGCTGGTGGGACAGCCGGAGGTGCTGGAGCCAGCCTATCAGTACAGCAGTCAGTTGGCGGGCATCCTGCTGAATGTATCTAACCTGAGCCGCTATCAGGCACGCGGCGAGTTAAAGGTGGAACTGGAGGGCACGGGAAATCTGGCGGGTGAAACCTATCAGGTACCGAATGCCTATCTTGCCCACATGGTGGCGCAGCGCATGGATACCACCCAGTGGCTCGTGAGGTTCATGACTTCCTATTCGGGCACTAACGGCTCTCATGAGCTCAAGGCAGGCAAGTATCGCATGAAGCTTAGCTTCAACCACAATATCGAGACGAAGAATCCTGGCGTCTATGAGATTCCGGTGCCGGAGGATTTCCTGCTCGAGGTATATCCTAGCAACTACGAAGGCAGGGTGACCGTTACATCGGTGAAACTCCGCGATGAAGCGGGCAGTTATGTGCCTTCCCATTACTTCGACCTGGACCAGAAACCGCAGCTGGTGCTGGGTATGTCGGGCTATATGAAGTATCTGACGCAGGGCAGTCTGCAGACCCGCATGCGCTACCGTCTGGTCAATGTGGCTACGGGCGAGACAGTGTATACGAGCAGCATCAGCAGAGTGAGCATTCCGCGCAACAATGATACGGATCTTTCGGGTTCTACCCGCCATACCGTGAATCTTTCTGAGTTGGCAGAGGGCACCTACGAGATACATGTAGACATAGAGCGTGACGGCATGTGGCTGGACCGCTGGAATGCCAATACGTTGCGCCGCCGCATTACGCTCTACCGCAAGTCGCCGACTACAGGCATTACGAAGCCGACTCTATCGCAGGGCACAGGCAGCGCTGCTGCTTCATCTTCTTCTGATGCAATATACGGGTTGGATGGCCGCAAACTTACCAAAGTTACCCAGTCGGGCATCTATATCCGGAATGGAAAGAAGGTGGTAGTGAGCAAATAATAATTGACAAACTAACAGGTAATTGATTCAATAATTTTTAAAATTAGACAACATGAAAAGAAAGTTTTTGACGGCATTTTTTCGATGGTATTGGCTATGATATCAGTATCTTGCCACAGCAGCGAGGAAAGAATAATCAGTTTTACTGATTTGCCAGTGCATGCACAGCAGTTTGTAAAGAAGCATTTTGCCGAGGTTGCCGTGAGTCATGCGGAGAAGGAAAAGGACAATGGCCGATGGGAATATGATGTATTGCTCAGCGACGGCACCCAGCTGGAGTTTGATGCGAAGGGCGAGTGGACTTCGGTAAACTGCAAGTTCTCTGTGATGCCTGATGGTATCATTCCAGCCAACATTGCAGCGGATATAGCGAAGCGATATCCTAATCTGAAGCCTTACAAGATAGAGAAAGAGTTAGGTGGATATGAAATCGATATCCCTGGTTACGAACTCTATTACAACAAGGCCGGTGTCTTTATCCGTTTTGAACAAGACTATCATTAATAACAGAAATCCCCCATCCAGCTAATGAAGGCAGGATGGGGGAATTTATTTTAAAAATCAGGCAACGCTACGATTATTTCTGTCTTGGCTTGATTTCGTATGCCGGATTGTTGCGGATATCCCAGCGGTCTAACTTTGCACCATTGGTGAGTATCAGTTTCTCCTTCTGGTAGGTAATGATGGTCTGCGAAGGAAGGAGGACGCGGTCATCGGCGGTGAAACAGCGCAGAGGATTGGCAAAGTTTCTCGCCTGGAAGTCGGCGAGGGTATATTCTGCCAACTGTATCTTGCCGTCTTTCAACATTGATACGAAGAACTTGTCCTTGTCATCGGTCTTAGAAATGGAACGGAGCTTGAAGTTCTGGGAGCGGGAAACCTTGAGCGGGGCATAATCCTTGTGCTGGATGATGTCATCTACTTTCCACGAATAGATGGTTCCCGTACTAGGGATGAAGGCATAGAGCGAATCGCCAATTACCTCCATATCGTAGGATCCTCCCAGCGGCTCATCCTTGCTGCCTATGAAATCGCCACCCGTACTGAGTTTGGCAAATACCGTATTGTTGTTTGCTGCCTCCAGGTTCAGCGCCTCGCGGTCGAAGACTCGGATGTTGGTATACTTTGAGTCGCGCACGAAAACAAGACGAGGGGTTGCGCAAACGCATCCCACCTTAGAAATCATGCTTGCTGGCCAGGAACCTGTGCCCAGGCGGCTGAGATATTTGCCCGTTTTCCTGTCGAAGATCTGTACCTCCTGATTTTCGCCGGCAGCCACAAAGAGATGGTCGCCCTCGGCATAAACATCGCGTGCCAGCGTACGGTCGCCATTGCTCATACTGCGTTTGAATTCCAATGTTTCGGCATCGAAGACATCGACACACTTGCCTGCAAAATTCGCCACATACAGCTCTTCGCCATCGTGAAAGAGGTTGGCTGCATCCAGCGGTCTGCCACCTAAATCTTCGGCTGTGCGGGAAAGATATCCGTCCAGATAGAAATGGTCTGCCACCTTGATGGTATCTACCGGTTGCGGTATCACTCTGTCTTCCATCAACTCACGTATTTCTGTCTTATCGCAGGAAGCCAAAGCCAGCATCATTCCTGCTCCTATCATGATAATATTTTTTCTCATATCGTTTCCTCCTTTATTTTGCATGATCATTGATCGGGTTCTCGGTGAAATATTTCACCAGTCGGCTCTTTTTGTAAAAATCCTCTATGGTCTTCTGCAGTTTGGCATCATCCTTGAAGATGTCATTGATACCGCAGTCGCGATACTTTGCATTCTCCTCTTTGTGGAAGCCCAGCAGATTGCGGTCGGTATAAGGGAGATCGCCCTTATGGCTCAGCCACAAGTGCAGCTGCCAGATAAATTCCGGCCATCCCACATTGACACCTTCCGGTGTTTTGGCTGGATACGTCATGTTGCTGTCGTGGCTATAGTCCATGCAGTGCATGTGCTCGTGGGTGATTGCTTCCCATCCGCTGAACGAACCATAATGGCCATAGAAGTTCCAGTCGGTAACGGTCCAGATGTAGCCGCCGCCCAGTCCGCCGTATGCCGGACTAGACTGTCCGAGCACGAAGTTTTTCTGTGCCTTGAATCTTTCCATTTCGCTCTGGTATTTCTCGGCAGTGAACGTTACTTTATTGTTGTCGTAGAGATCGCCGCCCATCACCTTCTTGAAGTTTGCCATCACATACTTATATTCCGGAGTGGTCATCATATAGGTATAGTTGGTGACAATCACCACCCATTCGCGGGCGTAGATAGGTTTCATTTCACGGAAATTGTGTGATTCTCCTACCTCTGGAGTCCACCCGTAGTTGGAGAAACTGCAGGTCCATCTGGCATCAATCTTCTGGAGCATCTTGAAGTGCTCATCATCGCTCACGAGACGTGTCTTCATCCTGTTAAGGTCGAGATACGGGCAGGTGAAACTCACGAAGTTTCCGTTTTTCTTTTTCCAGATATTCCGTCTGCCAACGAATGATGGCTTGAAGGAGAAGCGGGAGAAGGCGGGAATGGATTTAATGAACGCCACCGGAATGTATTCATCCACTTCCGGGATATACATCTCGAGTGTTACGTTGGAGACTGGTTTTGCCGACCAACTGGTGATGACGAGCGATTCATCCTCAGTAGATTTCTTAACATTGATGAGGTTGTCAGTCTGCAAGGTGTAATCCGGTTTGTCTACGATTTCAGTTGATGGGTCAGATAGATTCAGGATGTGTTTAGCCTGTTCTGCCGGCAACTTTTCGAAAACCACCGTATCCTTTTTGAAATCTTCCTGGAACGGTTTTTCAATGTCGTTGTACACGATCTGGTCTTCATAATCGGTGGAGCAGGATGCCATCAGGGTCATCGCTGCCACGAGTGTGGTTCCAGCAGCCAGTGCCGGAATCTTTCGATGTTTTTTCTGCTTCATCATTTTGAGTTTTAACTGTTAAAATACTTACTATGAAAAATAGGATGCAAAGATAAGAATAAATATTGGTTTGTCCAAATAATCATGCTGTTATATTTTGGAAAAATTTCTTTTTTTTCAAAGAAAAGTTGTATATTTGCAGAAAACTTTCTGGATGATGGCAAAGTGTAGCTAATCAGATATTTCCAGAAGGTGGCGTAATTAACTCAATATCAAATATTAAGACCTGAAGAAATGAAAAAGAAAAAAGAAAGAAAAGAATGGAAGGGACTGAAAACGGGTTCCTGTTGGTGGGATTCATAGCCCTGCTGATAGCCAGTTCGCAAACTGTTCGTGCCGAGGAAATCAATTGGCTGAAGGCGGCGGAGATAGCTAAGAGATATGTCACTCTGCCGCAAGATACCGGTATGAAAGCAAAGGAGAAGGGTAGGAAAAACAAGACTGGTTCACCTTATTATATATATAATGATGCGAGGGGACAGGGATTCGTTATCGTATCTGGTGATGACCAAATGGGAGAAGTGCTGGGATACAGCAAAGAAGGTTGTCTCGATACGCTGAATGCCAATCCCTGCGTAAAACTGCTGCTTTCGGGATACCGACAGACTTTCGAGGTGCTGAAAGAAGGAAAGGTGAAGGTTCAAAGTAATAACCGCACCGGACTTTATTCTAAAACCGTAGCGCCGATGCTGAAAAGTAAATGGGGACAGTCGTATCCGTTTAATGCTAAAACAGGATATGATTACAGCGGCTGTGTGGCTACAGCTATGGCTCAGATGATGTATTATCATCAGTGGCCGGCTCAGGGACAGGGGAAAAACGAATATGTGGTAACCTACTACCAGGCTAAGAAGAGCGCGGATTTCAGTCAGTCGCATTACGACTGGGCCAACATGTTGCCCGACTACCGCTATCCGGTTCAGGCTACCGCCGTGCAGAATGATGCCGTAGCCTTATTGATGAGCGATGTGGGCGTGGCTTCTTTCATGCAATATACGCCCAGCGCAAGTGGAACCCAGGGCGTCTTTGCCTATCAGGCGCTGCAGAAGCATTTCGATTATTCGGCAGCCTATGTTACGAAAGCAGTAGAAGGACCGGGACGGTTTGCCGAAATCCTGAGACAGGAACTGCTCAACGGATGTCCGGTTTATCTGGAAGGAAGACCAGCCGGTTCGGCTTCCGGTCATGCCTGGGTAACGGATGGTTTCGATGAAAACGGCCTCTTCCACATGAATTTCGGTTGGGAGGGACAGGGCGATGCCTATTATTCGCTCACCAATCTCAATGTTTCGCAGACCGGAAGTGAGTTTCAGGGCAAACCGCTTGCCTTTAACCGTGCCATTACCGCCATCTTGGCTCATCCCAACAACGGGAAATATCCCGAAATAGAGCGCGGACTGCTGGAAACTTCACCGCAACTGATGTTCAACGAGGGTGGTTCGCTTAGTCTGAAAGAGGCGTCAGGAAAGTTATTCGCCCCTTCACAGCCGGTAACTGTCGAGATGAATTCCTTCGTCAACAGAGGCAAGCCTTTCAGGGGCGACATCGGTGTTGCCGTTTATGATGAAGCAGGGAATCTCAAGCAGGTGGTTTATTCTGATGATCATCAGCAGGGAGGCTTTACGGAAAGACTTTATGGCGGAGAGCAGAAGGGATGGATGGGAACTGATTATCTTATCAATCAGGCTCAGAAAATCAGTCTCAGTCTTGCCGGTCTTGAAAACGGCTATTACCGTATCATCGCTATATGTGCAGCCCGGAAGGATGATGGTTCATGGGATGATTTCCTGCCGATGAAGAAGGCACCTGTTATCGGGGTGGAACTGAAAGACGGTGCCGGCCGCATCTCTGAAATCTGTTCGGAAGATGCCCGCTTCCAACTGATGGGGCAGCCAAGACTTGACGGCAAAGCTGAACAGGGCAGCAAGGTACTTGCCTTCTTCACTATCAAAAACCTCAATGGTGTGCCGCGCGACTGTTACCTGAGAGTGAAACTGCTGGATGAGAACCAGGAGGTTGTGCTGAGTACACGTGTGGACCAGCTGACCGAAATAGATGGTTTCAGCGAGACCGAAATCCCGATTCTCCTTTCGGTTCCTGCCCAGCTTGCTCCGGGATATTATCAGGTGAAACTGGAGATTACTTCGGATGAAGCCGAAACCCAGGATTGTCCGGTCAACGGTATCCACGATCAGGATGCAGCCTATATAGAGGTGGTAAAGGGAGAGGAGAAACCGCTGATGGCAAAAGCTGAAGTCTTTCTGGCTGATGATTCAAACGAGAAGATAGAAACCGGAAGCGTCGATGTATCGAAGGTATCTCTCTTCAAGATGGGTGTTTCGCTGCGTACGACAGAAGACCGCAGTTACGAGGGGCATGTTTCCCTCATCTCTGAAGATGTAGATACAAAGGAAGAAATAGAGGTAAATGGACTCAGCGATGATGTAACCGTCTCATCAGCTTCCGACGTGCCGCTTTACAGTTACTGGCTGCGCAAGAATAATCTGCCTTGGACCGACGGTCATACCTATCTGTTCAGGGTGATGGGCGAGATAGGAGGAAAGAAAGTGGAACTGAAGAATCCGCAGGAACCTTCTTATTTTCTCAAGCGAAAGGGCGATATCCTTATTCTCTATCAGGATATAGCTACAGGAATAGAAAATGCTACCATCTCTGATACTGAAACCGAGATCAGTCGCGAGGGACATCAACTCCTGGTTTCGGGCAAGGACGTGAGAAAGATTAAACTGTATCATGCGGGAGGAAACCTGCTCAGACAGGCATCTGCTACGGATGGAAAAACAGTCAGTCTCTCTTTACAGGGTATCAGACAAGGCGTTTATCTGTTGCGGGTAGAAACCGGTATGCAAAGCAAGACATATAAACTGCTGCTTTAAACGGATGTTCCTGTTTCGGAAACAGAACAGGTTATCCGATGTAAGTATAAAAAGAAAGCTCAGGGCTATCTGCCCTGAGCTTTTTTCATTATCATGATTTCTGTATCATTTACTTCTGGCATTCCTTGCAAGGAGTCCAAGGCTTCAACTGCTTGAAGAAGTCGTTGCCCTTGTCATCTACGAGGATGAATGCAGGGAAGTCCTCTACGGTAATCTTCCAGATAGCCTCCATGCCGAGCTCAGGATACTCTACGCACTCGATGCTCTTGATGGAACTCTGAGAGAGAACGGCAGCTACACCACCGATAGTACCGAGGTAGAAACCACCGTGCTTCTTGCAAGCCTCTGTAACAACATCACCACGGTTACCCTTGGCAATCATGACCAGGCTAGCACCGTGATCCTGGAACTCATCTACGTATGGGTCCATACGGTTGGCTGTGGTAGGTCCCATAGAACCACATGGATAACCCTCTGGAGTCTTAGCTGGTCCAGCATAGAGGATAGGGTGGTTCTTGAAGTACTCTGGCATCTCTTCGCCAGCATCCAAACGAGCCTTGAGCTTAGCATGAGCGATGTCACGAGCTACGATGATGGTACCCTTCAAGTTAACACGGGTGCTTACTGGATACTTGCTCAACTCAGCACGAACTGCATCGATACCCTTGTCGAGGTCGATTTCGATACCCTTGGTACCCTCACCTGGGTTGCGGAGCTCCTCAGGAATCAACTCTGTTGGGTTCTCATCCATCTTCTCCAACCAGATACCGTCCTTGTTGATCTTAGCCTTGATGTTACGGTCGGCAGAGCAGCTTACACCCATACCGATAGGGCAGCTTGCGCCGTGACGAGGCAAACGGATGACACGGATATCGTGAGCCAGATACTTACCGCCAAACTGTGCACCCAAACCAATCTTGTGAGCCTCTTCGAGGAGCTTGTTCTCCAAGTCGATGTCACGGAAGGCACGACCAGTCTCATCACCTGTTGTAGGCAACTCGTCGTAGTACTTGATAGAAGCCAACTTCACGGTGAGGAGGTTCTTCTCAGCAGAAG
>CAVBFV010000072.1:0-12016 GCA_963594575.1 Lachnospiraceae bacterium
TTGGGATATGGTGTAATGGTAACACTACAGATTCTGGTCCTGTCATTCCTGGTTCGAGTCCGGGTATCCCAACAATCAAAAAGTTCTATTTTAAGTTTGGGATATGGTGTAATGGTAACACTACAGATTCTGGTCCTGTCATTCCTGGTTCGAGTCCGGGTATCCCAACTCATACGGTAAGGCATCTTTCAGTAATGAAAGGTGTTTTTTTTGTTTATAGAAATTCTGTTTTATGGAGTATTCATAACAATAAACCCCAGAGCTTTCGCCCTGGGGTTTATTGTATTTATTTCTTCTCGGCATCAATAGCCTTGATTTTCTGCTTTACCATTTCGAGGTCAGCCTTGAGTTTCTCAATCTTACGGTTCATTTCTTCTACCAGGCTGTTGCCCTTCTTGCTGGCCGTATTGAAGAAACCGAGGTTGTTCTCGTAGGTAGTAATCTCGCTGCGCAACTGGTCGTAGCGGCGCAAGAGTTTACCACGCTCATTGCCGAGTGCATTGCCGCCTTCCTTGGCAACATTCTTCAAGTTGTTCTTGAAGTTGTCAAAGTGGCGCTTGGCATTGGTGGCGTGAAGTTTCTCATAGGCTGCATCGATAGCCTCATGATACTCTTTGTAGACCTTGTCTTTCTCTTTGAAAGGAACGTGTCCGATTGCACTGTATTGCTTGGCAAGATCTTTGAGCTTCTTTTGGAAATCGTTGTCTGAAATCTCTGCAACTACAAGTTCCTTGAGTTGGGCAATAATGTTGCGCTTCTTGTCCAGATTGGCATGTTCCTCGCTGCGTGAACCGGCATTCTGCTTGTTGCGGGCTTCGAAGAACTTGTTGCAGGTATCCAGAAATTCCTTCCAGAGCAATTCGCCTTGTTTATGAGGTACGGTACCCACCTTCTTCCATTCTTTCTGGAGAGCGATGAACTTGTCGCCAGTCTTCTTCCAGTCTGTACTGTCAGCCAGTTCCTTTGCCTTGTTTACGAGTTGCTGTTTCTTTTCGAGATTGGCAGAGTAGGTATCTTTCAATCCTTTGAAGAATTCTGCCTTCTTGTTGAAGAATTCATCGTTGGCGATGCGGAAACGCTCAAAAATCTTGACGTTCATTTTCTGAGGGGCAAAACCGATAGTGCGCCACTCTTTCTGAATCTCTATGATTTCCTGGGTAACCTTTTCCCAATCCTTGGCAGTCTTGTATTCTCCTTGGTTGGCAGCCTCTACCTTTTCGCAGAGGGCAGTCTTCTTGGCGAGGTTTTCCTCTTCCTTGGCACGCAGGTCTTCGAAGTGCTGCTGGTGCTTCTTGTTGATAACAGTGCTGGCAGCCTTGAAACGCTCCCAAATCTGTTCTCTCAACTCCTTGGCAACAGGACCAATCTCACGATATTGCTGGTGGAGGTCCTGAAGCTGGTGGAAGGCAGAAATAACATCCTCTTCCTCATTGAGTTTCTCTGCAGCCTCGCAGAGTTTTGTCTTGGCTTCAAGATTCTTCTTGAAATCATATTCGCGGGCTTCGCTGTTCAACTTGAGCATGTCGTAGAACTGCTCTACATAGAGCTGGTAGTTCTTCCATACCTCGTTTGCCTTGTCTGCAGGGATGTTCTTGATTTCCTTCCATTCCTGCTGCAAGGCCTTGAAGTCCTGATATGATTTGTTGGCCTCCTCCGGTGAGGTGGTCATGGCCTTTATCTTTTCGATAATTTCCTCTTTTTTGCGGAGATTATCTTGTTTTTCTTCTTCTTGTGCCAGGAAGATCTTGGCTCTTTTCTCCTTGATGAGTTGCATCTCAGCCTTGAAGGCTTCTTCGGTGTCATCCGGTAGAAGGATATACTTCTCTGGGTCACCGCCTTTTGCGAGATACTCTTTCATCTGTGCGTCTCTTTCTGCGAGATGAATCTTGTAGAAAGTAGTCTTGAGTAGGTCGAGTTCCTCCTTGTTTGGATTTTCGCTGCTATGAGCGATTTCCTTTACTCTTTCGAGCACTTCCTGCTTGGTGGCATAAGCCTTCTTGGCAGGGTCTTCCAGGGTGCTCTGCTGCAACAGAGCTTTTTCTTGAGAGTCCATCATGTCACTTTGTTTAGTTTATGATTCGAGTTTCTTGGGCCGGTAGTCGCTTATCTGCAATTCGACCCCATACAAAATTATATTATTAATAAGTTGCAAACTTAAAAAAAAAAATCGAATATCATGCCATGATATTCGATTTTTTAATTTTTTTTGTATTTATAATTGCCTTTTTCTTGCTAATCATCGTTTTATGTGCTCTTTCGGGCTACTTAATGCATATCAGAGTGGTATATGCTTAGAGCAGGCGCTTGTATCTGAGGAAGCCCCATGAAAGTGCAGAAACGAGCACGGAGATAACCAGGGCAATGGCAAATCCGTAATGGCTGTCTTCCATACCGTTGATTAAGTTCATACCGAACAATGAGGAAATCAGCGTAGGCAACATCATGACGATACTGATACTGGTCAGGGTACGCATCGTGGTATTCATGTTGTTGTTGATGATGCTCGAATAGGTATCCATCGTCGACTCCAGAATGTCGGAGTAGATGCTTGTGGTTTCGCGTGCCTGTGTCATCTCGATGTTTACGTCTTCGATGAGGTCGGCATCAAGTTCGTCCACCTGCAGCTTGAACTTCAACTTAGACAGGAGATTCTCGTTGCCTCGGATAGAGGTGATGAAGTAGGTAAGGGAGTCCTGCAGGCGGCTCAGGCCAATCAGACTCTCATTGTTCACACCATGATCGAGGTTTCGTTTTGCCTTTTCTATGAGCGAATTGATCTGTTTCAATCGCTTCAGATACCAAACCGCTGATGACAGGAAGAGACGGAAGGTCATGTCTACATAGTCTGTGAACCCCTCGCTGCGCTTCTGCTGGTAGCTTACGAAATCAATCATCATATTGGTTTCATAATAGCATACGGTGATGGTAACATCGCGCTTATGGATGATACCCAGAGGCACGGTGGTGTATGGGGTACGGCTGCGTATTTCCTTGACATAAGGGATACGGAGGATGATGAGCATCCAGCCATCGTCATATTCATAGCGGGCACGCTCATCGGTATCGCTGATATCCGAGAGGAAATAATCAGGGATCTTGAATTCTTCTTCCAGCAAGCGCTGGTCTTCATCAGTTGGACATGTTACTTGTATCCAGCAGTTTGGCTGCCACTCATTGAGTACAGTCAGATTCTTGTCTATATTCCAATAAGTCTTCATAGTTTGCTAATCTCCACATAATAAAAGTTTGGGGTATGGAGACTAGCGCTTGGGTACGGCCTACTGAAAGGCTTCATCGTTGCTGAATCTCCACGCCTTACAATTCATTATTGTTCTCCGCGTGATAATCGTCCATTTTGGTGTTATTTTAATGAAACTTATGCAAGTGAATTTGTATGATCTGCTACAGAGATTTTACAAGACTTGCGAAATCGACTGCAAAGGTAATGATTTCTTTTGAAAACTGGAACAAAAAAGCCGGGAATTTTCACTCTCGGCTTTCTTTTTTAATCTTTTTGTAATTTCGTTCCCCATTTTTTACTTTGCAGGAATCTCTGTCAGGAGCTGCTTGACGAGGTTCCAGAAAGGAGCAACGCAACTGATCTGGCAACGCTCATTGGCTGTGTGAGGACTAAGAAGAGTAGGACCGAATGATACGACATCGAGGTTAGGATACTTGCTCAGGATGATAGAGCACTCCAGACCTGCGTGAACAGCCTGTACCTTACCGTCTGTGCCGTTCTGCTCTTTGTAAACCTTCAATACGTGTTCCAGAATGTCGCTCTTAGGGTTAGGGTTCCATCCCATGTAGCTGCCGCTGAATTCAACCTTCATGCCTGCCATGTTGAAACAGCTTTCTATCATTGTGGCAAGATACATCTTGTAGTATTCGTGGCTGGAACGGGCCAGAATCTTGATAGCAGCCTTGCCGTCACCAATCTCAACGATTGCGAGGTTTGAAGAGGTCTCTACGATTTCAGGCATAGATGGAGCCATACGCAATACACCATCGTGGCAAGCGTAGATTGCATCTACAAGATTATCCTGGATTTCGGCAGGAACCTGCATCTTAGGAGTCTCTACATTCTCAGCGAAGAACTCGATGTTCTCAGTTGTTTCAATGCCTTCGAACTCATCACAGATTTCGTCCTTCCAGTCTGCTACCAGGTCATTCAAAGCTTCAATGTTCTCCTTAGGCAGGGTCAGAACAACCTCAGCCTGGAATGGGATGGCATTGCGCATGTTGCCGCCCTGCCATGAAGCCAAACGGGCATCGAGTTCTGAAATAGCTTCACGCACGAAACGAACCATGCACTTGTTGGCATTCGCTCTGCCTTCGTTGATTTCAATACCGGAGTGACCGCCCTTCAATCCCTTGAGGGTTACCTTAACGGCAGCATCTTCCTTGTCGGTTTCTACCTCTTTATAGTCGAGAGTTGCTGTGATGTCGATACCGCCAGCGCTACCGATAACGAACTCACCCCAAACCTCGGTATCGAAGTTCAAGAGAATGTCGCCGTTCAGTTCGCCTGCTGGGAGATCGTTGGCACCATACATGCCTGTCTCTTCGTCGGCGGTAATCAAGCCCTCGATAGGACCATGCTGCAAATCTTTTGATTCCATTACCGCCATGATTGTAGCTACGCCAAGTCCGTCGTCGCTACCGAGTGTTGTATGATTAGCACGTACCCAGTCGCCATCGATGATGGTTTCAATAGAGTCTGTTTCAAAATTATGCTTGCTGTCTGGTGCTTTCTGAGGAACCATGTCCATGTGCGCCTGCATAATAACGCCTTTGCGGTTCTCCATACCTGGAGTAGCAGGTTTGCGCATCACGATGTTGCCTGCTGGGTCTTGGAAAGCCTCTACACCTGCTTCTTTTGCCCAATCGAGCAAATAAGCCTGAATCTTTTCCAAATGTCCTGATGGACGTGGAACTTGTGTTAACTTGTCAAAGTTACGCCAGATTTCAACTGGGTTCAAATTCTTAATGTCAGCCATAATATTTTTATTTTAATGTTAAATGTTCAATGTTAAATGTTAAGTTGGGCATACGCCCTAAAGCAAGAGGATTCCTCCCTCTTCACTTTCCCGGTAAACGCCAGTGCTATCCAGGCATAGATTCCCAAAAGGACTACAAGCAGGGTTTGCACGGAGTGTACGATGAGAACGAAGAAGAGGGCATCGTTTGCCTGAATGCCATAGAGAATGAGCATTGTCTTAACGGCAAAATGCCAAGGACCGGCTCCGTTGGGAGTTGGTACGATGACCGCAATGCTGCCCACGATGAATGTTACCAGACCGCACATCAGATTGAGATGGGAGGTCGCTTCGAAACATTGGAAGGTGAGATAGTAGTGGAAGAAATAACTCAACCAGATGCCCAGTGTAAGGGCGATGTAGAGCGGTACATTCCTAACACCTTTCAGCGAGATGATACCTTGCCAGAGTCCCCCCAGTGTTGCTTTCACCTTATTATATATAGCGAGTCGCTTGAGCAGATAGTGAGCCAGAATGAGTACTGCTATGCCACAGATAGCAGTCACGATGTAACCTGTGGCTGTAAACTGGCAGAGTAAACTGTCCATGCTCGTACCTGTTTTCTCAAAGAAATTGAGGAATACCGGAATCTGCATCACAAAGACCAGTGCTGTAATCAGCAGCACGAGGAGTGAATCGATGGCTCTTTCTGTAACAACGGTACCCAGAGCTTTCGGAAACGAAACATTATCCCATTTCTTCAATACACCGCATCTGGCAAACTCGCCCGCACGGGGAATCACAAGACTCAAGGCATAGGAGAGGAAGATGGAGTAGATGCTGGTACTGGAGCGGGCCTTTTCGCCCAATGGCTCCAGCGACTGTTTCCATCTCCATCCTCTGAACACCTGGGCAGAGATGCCAAAAGGGAACGACAGCAGCATCCAGGTCCAACTCATCTTGTGAAGCAGAACATCTTCTACTTGCTTGAAGTCGAATCCGCGATACATCCAATAAAGGATGGCGCCACCCAGAATGAGCGACAAAGCCACCTTCCATATGTTGTTTGCTATCTTCTTTATATCCATAATTAGATGCAAAGATAATACTTTTATTGACAATATCGTTCGAATCTGCATATTTTTAGCATAAATAAACGCTTGGGCGCCATTTATGGCTAAAAGTGTAGCCTTTTTTTTAAGAAACCGGTGGCTCTTTCCCTTTTTTACCCAAAAAGATGAAAAAAATCGTATACTTCGTGTGGATTCTCGAAAAATAATCGTATTTTTGCAAAATATATAATATAAAGATAAGATATGAAAGCTGTAAAGCCTAAGAAGAATCTCGGTCAGCACTTCTTGACCGACCTCAATATAGCAAAGCGCATCGCCGATACGGTGGATGCCTGCCCGGATATACCTGTTCTCGAAATCGGACCAGGTATGGGCGTTCTTACCCAATATCTCGTAGAGAAACCAAGACCCGTCAAGGCGGTGGAAATCGACTCGGAGTCGGTGGCGTATCTTCATGAGAATTTCCCGACACTCAAGGATAATATCATCGGTGAAGACTTCCTGAGAATGGATTTGAACCAGATATTCGATGGAAAGCAGTTTGTGCTGACGGGTAATTATCCATACGATATCTCATCGCAGATATTCTTCAAGATGCTCGATTACAAGGATCTCATTCCTTGCTGTACCGGAATGATCCAGCGCGAGGTGGCATTGCGTATGGCATCAGAGCCAGGCAACAAAGCCTATGGTATCCTCAGTGTGCTCATCCAGGCATGGTATGATGTGGAATATCTCTTTACGGTAGACGAGAATGTGTTCAATCCGCCACCAAAGGTAAAGAGTGCGGTAATCCGCATGACTCGCAACAAGGTGACAGACCTCGGCTGTGATGAAAAACTGTTTAAGCGTCTGGTAAAGACAGTCTTCAACCAGCGTCGCAAGATGCTCCGCGTGAGTTTAAAGCAGATGTTCCCGGGTGTAACCCCACGCGAGGATTTCTATACTACAGACATCATGACCAAGCGCCCTGAGCAACTCACTATCCAGCAGTTTGTAGAACTCACCAACTATGTGGGCGAAGAATTGAAAAGATTAGAATTAATAAAATAAAAACATATAATTATGATAGACGTAAAAGAAACTTTGAATTCTGCAGCAGAGCGTATGGAGATGGCAGCAATGTATCTCGCAGAGGAACTCTCTCATGTTCGTGCTGGTCGTGCTAATGTTGCCATCCTCGATGGTGTGCGCGTAAATAGTTATGGCAGTATGGTTCCTCTGAACCAGGTAGCTACAGTTACAACCCCTGATGCCCGTACCATCGCTATCCGCCCTTGGGACAAAAAGGCTATCAAGGATATCGAAAAGGCTATTATGGATAGTGGTGTAGGTATCACTCCTGAGAACAATGGCGAAATCGTACGTCTGGGTATTCCTCAGCCAACAGGTGAGCGCCGTAAGGAACTCGTAAAGCAGTGTAACAAGATTGCTGAGCGTGCTAAGATTGAGGTGCGCAACGTGCGCCAGGAAATCAAGGAAAAGTTGAAGAAAGCTATCAAGGATGGACTTTCTGAAGACTTGGAGAAGGATGCAGAGAACGATTTGCAGAAACTCCACGACAAGTACATCAAGCAGCTCGAAAACCTGATGGACGAGAAGGAGAAGGAAATCATGACAGTCTAAGTCATTCTGAACTTACATTATTTAATAAGTGATAATGAGAGGACTCGTTATTAAAAATACAGGCAGCTGGTACACCGTCAAGACAGACGATGGCCAGCTGATTGAAAGTAAAATCAAGGGCAATTTCAGATTGAAGGGCATCCGCAGCACCAATCCTGTGGCTGTAGGCGATTATGTGCAGCTTATTACCAATCAGGAGGGTACGGCATTTATCTCTTCTATCGAAGACCGCCAAAACTATATCATTCGTAAATCACCTAACCTCAGTAAGCAGAGTCATATTCTGGCAGCTAATGTAGACCAGGCGCTGCTTGTGGTAACGGTGAATTATCCGCAGACATCTACTACCTTCATCGACCGATTCCTGGCTGGCGCTGAGGCCTATAGAGTGCCTGTTATCATCATCTTCAATAAAAGTGACATACTTTCAGAAGAAGAATTGCATTACGAGAAGATGATGTGTACGCTCTATGAAACCATCGGATATAAATGTATCGAATTGTCGGCAGCTACAGGCGAAGGTGTTGAACTGTTGCGACCTCTTATCAAGGATAAGAAATCTTTGTTAAGTGGCAACAGCGGGGTAGGAAAGTCAACCCTCATCAACCAGCTCATTCCTGATGCAGAGCAGCGTACCGCTGAAATCAGCGAGGCGCATAATAGCGGAATGCATACCACAACCTTCAGTGAGATGCTGGAACTGCCGGAAGGTGGTTATCTCATTGATACTCCGGGCATCAAGGGCTTTGGTACCTTCGATATCGAAAAGGAAGAGCTGACCAGCTATTTTAAGGAAATCTTCAAGTTCTCTCAGGATTGTAAGTTCTCTGACTGTACCCATACCCACGAACCGGGGTGCGCGGTAATCAAGGCGGTTGAGGAACATTATATTGCAGCTAGCCGCTACCAGAGTTATCTTTCTATGTTGGAGGATAAGGACGAAAATAAATACAGAGAGGCTTTTTGATAGGGAAGAGTGAAGAACGAAGAATTTTAAAAAAACATATTAATGAAAGAACAGAAGGACGTCAGGCAGCGTATCGAAGAAGGTGAGTTCGCACAGAGTGCAGAAATCAGTGCGAGCTATCTGGATGAGGACATCTTGATTATAGATAATGTCAAGGTGTTGCAGAACCCCGACCCTGTGAGATTCCAGATGAACATGATTGCATCCTGCCAGAGAGGCAGCCTGAGAGCTGAACTCAACGGGCGGGAAATCATCGTGGAGAAGGGCGATATATTTATCAGTCCGCCTAACTCTATTCTCGACATCAAAGAGGTGTCGGAAGATTTTGCATGCACTGCCATGTGTGTCAGCAATCACGGCTTGCTTGGTATTCTTCGTTCTCATATCTCGGTATGGAATCGTGCCATGTATGTGAGCAAGGTTTCGGTGTTGAAGATGAACGAGGTGGATATGGTATTCTATTCTAAGTTTACCGACTTGGTGCGCCTCTGTTTGGATCCGAAGTTCAACGACCGCAGTTCGTGGAAACCATATCGCCGTGAGATTGTGGAAACGCTCTTGAAAAGTGCTCTTCTTGCTGTGAGCAATCTTTTGCTGACAGATCTCCCGAAAGAAACTTTGGGAACCAGTGCCAGCGATTTCTTTGATAAGTTCCTGGAGATGTTGCAGCAGAGCGAAATCAAGCATCAGCCTGTAGAATATTTTGCGCAGCAGCTTTGCATCACGCCAAAATACCTCTCCATCATCTGCAAGCGCCATTCCGGCAAGACGGCCATAGAGTGGATTACGGAGTATACGCTTGCTGATATCACCTATTATCTCCGTTCTACAACGAAAACAATCAAGGAGATTTCAGGTATACTGGGCTTCTCCAATACCTCATTCTTCGGTAAATATGTAAGAGAGCATCTGCACATGTCACCTCTGAAGTATCGTGAAAGTTTGAGAAAACAATAACAGCAAAATAAAAACTCGCAAATTCTAAAGAAAGAATCTGCGAGTTTTTTGTTTCTATCAAATAGGGTGGAGCTGGAGGGATTCGAACCCTCGTCCGCACAAGGAAACCATACGCTTTCTACATGCTTATTCCAGCCTTCGGTTTTCGAGGCATGACAGGACCTGGACCACCAATCATACCCTTATCCTCTAAAATTTCATCCATGCAACGAGGCGTACATGAACTATTTCCGATTTACCTGCACCGCTTGATCAACAAGATTCGGAACTACATCCGTTGAGCGATGTCCCGTTCCAGCACCTTGTGCCGGAATAAAGCTAATCTACTGTACTTCGATTAAGCAGCGAGAGCGTAGTTATTTTCGCCAATTAATTTTTTGTTCACTAGGATTTAGGAGGTAGCCAACGAGCCTCCGCATGCTTACGTACCATTTCATCTCGCCGTCAAATCCAGTCAACCCCGAGAATTTTCTGATATTGGGTGCAAAGATAAGGCGAAAATTTGAAATTACCAAATATTTTTAGGGAAAAAACTGCCAGCATCCTCATTTTCATTATTTTTAGGTATTGCATACCTTCTTAGAAATATGTACCTTTGCAGCCTGATTCAAGATAGTAATAATGATTATGAATATGCTAAATAAGAAAATAACTTGGAGAAAACAACATAAATGGTTAGGCATCGGTATGAGCTTTTTCATGCTGATGTTCTGCTTGTCGGGTATTTTGCTCAACCACCGTTCGCTTATCAAAGATGTGGACGTGAGCAGGAAATATCTGCCAAGCCGCTATGAATTCAAGAATTGGAATGGCGGGTTGCTGAGGGGAACGCTTGCTTTGGATGATGCCATATTGCTGTATGGAAACGGGGGAATCTGGCAAACGGATTCTACCGCATCCACATTCAAGGACTTTAATAAGGGGATGCCAGCAGGAGCAGACTGCCGACAGATAAGAAATGTTATCAGAACGGATGATGGTTCTGTCTGGTCGGTATCTCCATTTTCACTCTACCGGTTGGGGAGTCACAAAATATGGAAAAGCGTAACTCTTCCAACAGAGCCGGAAGAGAAGTTGAGCGACATTTCTGCTCATGGAGATACGCTTTTGGTTCTCAGCCGCTCCTATGCTTATGTTTCCTTGCCACCTTATCAGAACTTCCACCGGATAGAATTGCCTATGCCAAAGGAGTATGATGGGAAGGTTACAGTCTTTCGTACGATATGGCTGCTTCACAGTGGAGAGTTGTTTGGCAGCATTGGTAAACTCATCGTAGATGGCATTGCCATCATCCTGGTGTTGCTCTGCATCTCAGGTCTTATCTTCTGGTTAAAGCCTAAACAGAAGAGATTGCTTCGCTTTTCGCTACAATGGCATGACAAAATAGGCCGATACACCATCATGCTTACTTTGTTGATAGCCCTGACAGGTTGGTGCCTTCGTCCACCTGTGATGATAGCCTTGGTGTTGAACAAGATGCCGTCTATTCCTGGGACGACGCTTCATAGCAAGAACCCTTGGAATGACAAACTCCGTGTGGTGCGTTATGATGAAAAGTTCGGTGACTGGCTCTTGTCAACTTCGGATGGTTTCTTTTCCGTGAATTTCCAGACAGGAAAGTTGGAGTCAATCCCCAATACTCCACCAGTCAGTGTTATGGGATTGAATGTCCTTCAGCAAAACAAAGATGGTAAATGGTATTGCGGTTCGTTTAGTGGTCTCTTTGTTTGGGATAGAACTAAGGGGACAACCGTTGATTATTCTACCGGGAAAGCTGCTTTAAAGGACGCTGGCGCACCATTCGGAAAAAAGGCGATAGCAGGTATGAGCCAGGATTTCTCTGATACGCCTGTCATTGCTGAGTATAATGAAGGAACCGACTTTGCGCCACAACCCGCTTATATGAACCAACTGCCCATGTCATTATGGAATGTGGCTCTGGAGGCTCATAGCGGTAGAATCTTCATAGGTAGTATTGCTACATATATATTTATCTTCGTGATGGGAATACTTGCCGTATGGTGTCTTTGGTCTGGGTATGTCATTAGGCTGGTGAAGAAAAAATAAAAAAGTTTTAATGCGTTGTTTTAATTGCCATATTGCCATATTGTATGTATAAATGGTTGATACTCAGCGTAAAAGTACGTATGGCAATTCTCGGAAAAGCGCCGGGAATTGCCATATATTGTTATTGTGAGAATTAGTACCCTCATTTTCGTCGCGACGTATCAGATGCTACGTCGGGACGCAGTTGTTGTTACGTCGCGATGTATCAGATGCTACGTCGGGACGTAATTTCTTCCGCATCAATGGCGAAGTTATGAATAAAGATTGTTCATGGCAATATATGGCAGATAATCCCTAAAGAAAAAAGAATTGCCATACCCCTAACAGCTTTGTAATCAGAGAGATTA
>CAVBFV010000073.1:0-11999 GCA_963594575.1 Lachnospiraceae bacterium
GACAAAGCATATTCGAATATGCACCTTACTCAAGTACAGGTATCGATTACGAAATTGCTATCAAGCGCATGTTCAACATCAAAATCTAATCTTGGTAGGGTAGGTTGAAACATGTAATAATAAAACAAAAGAAGATAAACTTATAAAATATAAGAATTATGGCTGTAGCAAAAAGAAATTTAGAAGAAATTGGTGAGTCTCTTGAAAATATGGGTATGAACGACCGACCAAGTTTATTAAACACAGAAATGGCAAAAAGCGAAGAGGATAAAAATATATCTAAAGGTGGTCGCAAGAGAAAAAGTTACTGGACTGCAGAGGAAAGACGCACCAGAACGAGTGTGGCTACATATCTTAACAAGGAAGAACTCCTTCTCCTGAAGATGAAATGCCTCTCAGATGACATCCCACAGGAAAACCTGCTCTACAATATCCTGATGGATTACTTGAAAAAGTAAGCAAACAAAAAGTAGTTATTAAAAGGGTGAAAACCACAAAACTGTTTACCTAAAAAAGCGCTAAGCTTAAAAATAAGGTATAAGTTCCTACAAAAACCACATTTTTGTTTACCAAAAGAATGATAATTATAGATTATTCTTTATAATAAATTATATATCTCTTATTTATTACAGAGAGCATAATAGCTTGATTAATAATGAGTTATGTTTGAAATGGTAAATAGAAAAGTGGTTTTAGGTAAATAGGAATATGGTTTATGGTAAATAGCTTGGTGGTTTCGGGTAAATATTTATGTGGTTTTAAGTAAATAAAAAAGTGGTTTTAGGTAAACAACTTTGTGGTTTATGGTAAACAGAAATGTGGTTTTTATATGAGTGAACCAAAAGGAAACAAGAATCTGGTGTGGATTAACACACCTTTTTCGCTGACAAAATTGGATAAGCAATATACATTATTGCAACAAAACATATTGATGGTTGCAAGTACCCATCTGCAGAAGTATGTTGAAGAGTATTTTACCGAGAAGAGAGTGCTTGGAGATGCACGCTCCGACTATCTTTTCGAGAAAGGAATAGAGCATGCTGTTATGGAGATTCCGCCCATCAAAATAGACATCAAGGATTTTCAGGTATCAACGGAGTTTCATAATTATAAGAATCTGCGTGATACGCTGAAGAACGATATCCTCAACCTGTCGGTGCGTGTAAAGACGGATAGCAAGACAGAGAAGATACAGCACGTATTTTCAAACATCGAGATTCCGACAACGCAGAAAGGCTATACAAAGAGCGATGGTGAGAAAGTAGAACGCATCAAGGGTGAAGTAATACTTGAGATAGATCCAAAACTCACTATGAGCCTTTTTGACATGCGTCAGGGATATATTCACCATATCTCCATGATTGCTAAATATTCCAAGAAGGTGAATACACCTCGACTCTATATATATCTGCTTCGTCAGATGGGACTAGACAAGAGCTTGGATGTTAAGGTTGAGTTTTTGCCGATGAAACAGTATTTGGGTCTGGTAGAACTTGATGAACATGGCAATATTCTGCTTGACGACAAGGGGGAGCCTGTGATGAATAAATATCCTAAATTCTCGCAATTCAGAAAACAGGTACTCGATGTGGTAAGGGAAGATCTCAACAGAATGGCTAGTCGCAGTGAGACAGATATCGTATTTGATGAATTTTCTGAAGAAGACTTTATTTATCGGAACGGAAAGCATAAGGGAGATCCTGAATATGTTATCTTCCATATCAAGCGGACGGATGTAGGTATCAATCATATCGGAGATAAAGATGCAGATATTGCTCGTCGTCTGAATGAAAAAATAAACCGTAATAGAGGAAAGAAAACATCTGATGATGCCACGCAGCAGGGAGATCTTTTTGCGCATGTATATCAGAATCCTGACAAGAAGATAGAAGTAGACACGACTCAAGGTTTTGAGCAATGGAATCAGTTTATTTCGATGGTACAGGATACCAGTCAGCAAGCCCTGTTGGGCAGATGCAAATTCATAGGAATCAAGAATGACAGATTCTGTATTGCTGCTAGTGATGATGATTTTGCTGCTTTGAAAACATCGGGTCTTGAAAGGCTGGCACAAGAATTTTTTGACTGTGTCGGTTCATTCATGCCTGTATTCTATAGAGGCTAAGCAGAACAAGAAAGCAGAAGAGGAAGTAGGGGAGTACCGTACTTCCTCTTTTTGATAGTATGCAAAACCACATTTCTGTTTACCTACTTTTAAGAATGGCTTATCATCAAAACCACAAAACTGTTTACCTGAAATGTCATGTATATAATTCATTCCATTTTGAGGTTATATTAATTATTTACCAAATCCGTGTTATAATTTGATATGTAATAAGTTATATCATTTTTATATCAGTCTTTTATTCTTAGGTAAACAGTTTTGTGGTTTCTGGTAAACAGAATAGTGGTTTCAGGTAAACAGAATAGTGGTTTCAGGTAAACAAAATAGTGGTTTCTGGTAAACAGTTTTGTGGTTTTTATCTTGATAAGATACTGTTTTTTATCTTATTCTATTTGAAATCAGGCATCTGAATACAATTTGAATGGATGTATAACTATCAGTATATTAGTATGTTATGTAAAATGTCTAAAGAAGTTGTCTAGGCATTTTGATTTTTTCTTTAGTAGCAACTGAATAAGAATTTAAAAACCACAAAACTGTTTACCTGGCAGAACGTTCATCGATTTTTCTCATAAACCACATTTCTGTTTACCTGTTTTTCTCATGAATTTAACTAGGTAAAAACCACATTTCTATTTACCTAAAGAGGAGCAACTGCTTTTTACTAGGATAGGTAAACAGTTTTGTGGTTTCTGGTAAACAAAATAGTGGTTTTAGGTAAACAGTTTAGTGGTTAGGTAAATAGAATAGTGGTTTACGTAAACAAAAATGTGGTTTGTGCTACAAAATGCAGTGATTTTTGGTAAACAACTTTGTGGTTTATGCGTAGTTTTGTGGTTTTCTCCTTATAGAGAATCAAATTCTTAATTGTCTAATTGTAGAATTGACTAATTGACGGAAAAACTACAAGTAAGTTTCTTTTTAGGTTATTATTTTGTCATTGAACTGCTTTCAAGTAAGAAACATTTTAGTAAGAGACTGACTCAAACGTTAGTTGCTGCTACAGTATAATATAATAGTGCCAAGAAACCCCAATGGTCTTTAGCCTTTGGATTTTCTTGGCACAAAATTTAGCCTTAATCTGTTTCCTTATGTTTATGTAAACGGCTAACTATCTTGTAGCCTCTTCCGTATCTTTTGCCTTTTATTCCAATCAGTCCACCATTATAATAATTCAGTACTTCATTTTTATGGAGTCTTGATAGGGTGGTGTTGAAACAGTTTATCTTGAGAGTAGGATAGAGTTGCATAGTCTTATCAATAAGACTCTCTTTGGTTTGCGGGAGGGACTCCTCTGTTAAGACTTTTACCATCGTAGATGCCAAAGAAGGTTTGGAATTATCTTTCAGGATAGTCTTTTCTTTTTTCTTTTCCTTCTTCTCCTTCTTCTTTTGGTTATCTACAGTTGGAGTGGCAGTCTTTTTCTCTTCCTTCTTTGCCTGTTTGGCAAAGGATTCCGCATTGATGTCAAGCTTCAGTCCCAGAATGTCCGAAATGATGTTCTTGAGGACATAGATGAACAACTCGCTGTCTTTACTCTTGAGTGAGGTCTCTTGTTTCCAGTAGCGACTCTTGAAAGCAAGTTGGGTCAACTCTTCAATCTCCTGTTCAGAAATATCTTCTTTGTTAGCGAGACGTGCATTGGCCACATTGAGGAATGAAGCAAAGGAGAAGGTGGAGAATTGACTTGGAATTACGTATGTGAAAATATGATTGTTTTCTCCCTTTGCTGAAGGATGTTTGAGATTAATCATACTCATCCCTTTTACCAGAGCAATTAAAAAAGCCATGCTGGCGTATGAGAGATTTGTATTTTCAACCTCACAGATTCCTTTATAGTCGAGGTTCTTATCCGAGATAAAGTTCATGGTAAAAATACCATAGTTAGTCCATTCTGTAGAATGGAGCAACTGCTGGAGTGTGGGATCTTCCGGTGCACCCAAGCCTCTGTTAACGCTATCTATATAGCGACGCATTGTTTCTACTTCTTCCCATTGGAGAAGTGCATCATCTCCCGGCTCATGGTTTCTGATGCAGCCGATGGTTCCCAGTCTGATAACATCAGCAGAAGTTGAAGTTCGCAGGTGATTTGCGAGCTTGGCAAATAAATTAGGCATCCAGTCGAAATCATCAACCGGTGAATCTATATAATCTTCCTGATAGTGATTGTTATCAGTAAAATCTAAATCTTGATACATGCTATATTTTGTAAAAAATTGAATTCAAATCTTTCATTTGCAAAGGTAAGAAAAAATATTCTATTCTCCAAATTTTTGGCTAACTATTTGAACATCAGAGTATATTTTATGGTTTTGTTTGCTGAAAAATCACAAAAAATGGTCTTACTTGTAAAAAAAGACAGACTTTTTAATAGTTTACAGGTCAAAAGTTGAGAAAGAATCTGTATTTTTTCTTGTATGATTAAAATGTTTTTTGTAACTTCGCAGCATGATTTAACGTGAATAATAATACTTATATATATAATTAAGGTGAAAGCATTTACATATATCCAGCAAGGAAAGTTTGGCTTCACAGAAAAGGGGAAGCCTACGATAATAGATGAGCATGATGCCATCGTAAGAGTAACGCTGAGCAGTATCTGCACCAGTGATCTTCATATCAAGCATGGTTCTGTGCCTCGCGCAGTACCGGGGATTACTGTTGGCCACGAAATGGTAGGCATTGTAGAGGAAGTAGGGGAGAGGGTTTCCCATGTGAAGCCGGGAGACAGAGTAACCGTGAATGTAGAGACCTTCTGTGGAGAATGCTTCTATTGCAAGCATGGATACGTGAACAATTGTACTTCTCCACATGGCGGATGGGCTCTGGGATGCAGAATCGATGGCGGGCAGACGGAATATGTGAGGGTTCCTTATGCTACAACCGGCTTGAACAGGATTCCTGATTCGGTAAGCGATGAGCAGGCGCTCTTCGTTGGCGACATCCTTGCTACTGGATTCTGGGCTACGAGAATATCTGAAATTACGGAAGAGGATACTGTCTTGATTATCGGTGCTGGCCCTACGGGTGTCTGCTGTTTGCTTTGCACCCTGCTCAAGAATCCGAGAAACATCATCGTCTGTGAGAAATCAAAGGATAGGCGAGAGTTCATCCAGAAGCATTATCCGCAGGTGATGGTTGTTGAACCGGAGGATTGTGAGGCATTTGTCAAACAACATAGTTTGCATGGGGGAGCTGATGTGGTGATGGAGGTTGTAGGTGGACCTGATACCTTCCAGCTTGCCTGGAAGTGTGCCCGTCCTAATGCCATCGTCACCATCGTTGCCATGTATGACAAGCCACAAGTACTTCCTCTTCCTGATATGTATGGCAAAAACCTCATCTTCAAGACGGGAGGTGTGGATGGATGTGACTGTGGGGAAATCCTTGATTTGATAGCCCAGGGAAAGATAGATACCACTCCTCTGATTACCCATCGTTTCCCGCTTTCAAGAATAGAAGAGGCATACGATGTTTTCGAGAACCGCAGGGATGGAGTCATCAAGGTGGCGATATTTCCGGGATAAACAAGAGAGGGTGGGTCATGGAGTTATGACCCACCCTCTCTTGTTAAAAAAATATTAAGCTTTACTGTCAGGAATGGCAGAAGCAACACCTTGGTGCATCATACGCGATTTTTCCTTAGCCAATGCCTGCATATCCACTGCCACATCGTCTTCATCTACGATTTCTACGCCAGTCATCGTTTCGATTACGTCTTCCATGGAAACAACTCCTCTCAGACATCCGTATTCATCTACGATGATAGAGATGTGTTCTCGTTTTTCCAACATCTTTTCCCATATCTGGTATAGAGATTCATCCTCGTTGAAGGAAAGAATAGGACGCATCAGTTCGGATAATCTGGTCTGGAACTCATCGTCTGAAACCGATTTGAGAACCATATCTTTCAATACGTATCCCACAATGATATCTTTGTTGTTATCATAAACGGGAATGCGTGAGAAATTCCATTCTTTCTGTTCGTAAAACTCCTTGGTAGTCAGATTCATGTTGGCTGATTCTACTACGATGGATGGAGTCATCACCTCCTTGGCCTTTACTCCTGCCAGGCGAATGCAGCTTTTGATGATCTTGCTTTCCGATTCGCGGAAGATGCCTTCTGTAGTACCTACGTCTACCATGGCCGATACCTCTTCGCGACTCACGGAAGCCTGGTGGTTCTTCGGAGTAAATACCTTAGTGATAAGTTCCGAAAGCAGTACCAAAGGATAGGTGATAAAGATGAGCACACGGATGATCTTGGTAGATGTCATGGCAAGAGAGCGCCAATATGAAGCTCCGATGGTTTTCGGGATGATTTCTGAAAGTACCAGAATCAACAGAGTGAGAATGGCGGAAATGATACCGAAGTATTCTTCGCCAAAGAGTTTCATAGACTCGGCTCCTACACCGGCAGAACCGATGGTGTGGGCGATGGTGTTGAGCGAAAGGATGGCACCCACCGGACGGTCTACGTTGTTCTTATACTGTTTCATCAGTGAGGCAGTCTTGTTGCCTTGATTCTCCTTCATCGAGATAAACGACATCGGAGTAGAAAGTAGCACCGCCTCCAGGACGGAGCATAAAAAGGATAGTGACAGAGCACCTAAAAAATATAAAATGATTAAACCCATGTAATTTTAAATTCGTTAATAATATGTTATCTCAAGCAAGATAGATATTATTTCCGAAGACTACAGTTGAGGATGTAATGGGGAACATTACATCTATATTTATTCAATATAAGTGCATTTTTAAATACCATTACTATATGTTTCAATTTTCTGCAAAGATATAGATAAAAATACGAATTTACTATGTTTTTGTTGAAAATTAAATTGTTTTAATATGATTTTGGTAAATTTGTGTAGAAGTATAAAAAAAACTAATTTTAACAATAATATAATGTATAATTCATTGGGTATTTAAAATATTAGGTATTTTTGCAACCAGCATTTAGAAAACAGATTCAATATGAAAAAGAAAATACCTATCATTCTCCTTAACTTTACCGGCGTATACGAATTGGAGGCATTTGCCTCAAATAAGAATATTATCCATGTAGATTGCCGGGACATGAAAGGGGTAGACTGCTATTGTGACGAAGAGGGTAGAGAGGAACTGCATCGCCGATTGGCTCCTTTTCCTGCCAAAGCCGTTCATTTCATAGATTCCGGAGATTTCCATTATCTTACGGAATATTGGGTGTCAAGAATTCATGAACCTTTCTCGCTCATTGTTTTCGACCATCATCCGGATATGCAGCAACCGGAATGGGAAGGTGTTGTGTCATGTGGTGGTTGGGTGAGAGATGTTTTGGAGAAGAACCCGTTTGTCAAACACATTATCATTGTGGGGGCATCGGACGAGTTGATAGCCCAGGTGCCTGTTCACTTAAGAGAGAGGGTGTTGTTCTACAGTCAGGCAGAGATAGATCATCACCAGGCTTGGCCGTCGAAGGCTGGTAAACTTATACATGAGCCGGTTTACATATCCATAGATAAGGATGTATTGAGAAAGCAGGATGCCATCACCGACTGGAGCAATGGAGATATGACACTCATGCAGCTTCAAGCCGTGCTTCGCATCATCTATGCCCATGAAAAAGTGATAGGGATAGATATTACAGGCGAATGTTCCGCTACGCTTGACTATTTCTCTGAGTTGAAGGATGCAGAGATTAACAACGAGGCAAATGAAGAATTGCTAAGGATGATTCTTGAGGAGAACCATCCTTAGCCTTCTTAAGCGTAAGCTTGAAGAATACGGTCTAGCTCGTCGAGTTCTTCCTCCTTTGTTGCCCAGCTTGTTACGAATCGGCAGATGATTTCATGTTCGCTCTTTCTTTCCCATATCTCGAATGCTACTTTTTGGGAAAGGGCTTCGTAGAGGGTAGGTGAGAGTACTACAAACTGCTGATTGGTTGGAGAATCGTAGGCAATGGTGATACCATGCTTTTCGAAGATGCTGCGGATGCGGGTAGCCATAGCGATGGCATGGCGCGATATCTTGAAATAGAGCTCATCCGTAAACAGCGTGTCAAACTGGATGCCGAGCATTCTGCCCTTGGCAAGCAAGGCTCCATGACGCTTCACGTTGGTGAAGAAGTATTTCGGTGCCTTCATGCCCGAGAATACCACAGCTTCTCCCATCATGGCACCCACCTTGGTTCCGCCGATATAGAATACATCACAATGTTTTGCAAGGAATGGCAAGTCATAGTCGCATGCCGCTGAAACCAGACCGTATCCCAGTCGTGCACCATCGATGAAGAGACGGAGGTCATATTTCTGGCAGGTTGCATACAGCGCAGCCAGTTCTTCTCTGGTGTAGACCATTCCGAACTCAGTCGGCATCGAGATATAAACCATGCCTGGCTGTACCATGTGAGGATGCGATTCGTCGGCTAGGAAGGTATCCATATAGGCTGACAGGGTACCGGTTGTCAGCTTGCTGTTTTTTCCTGGCAGGGTAATGACCTTATGCCCGAAAGCTTCTACTGCTCCTGATTCATGTACCTCGATATGACCGGTTTCCACACAGATTACTCCTTCGCATCCCATGAGGACGGAATCAATGACCGTGGTGTTGGTCTGCGTACCGCCTATCAGGAAGAACACTTCTGCATTCTCATTGTCCACAGCCTTGCGGATTTTCTCTTTTGCAGATTCTGAGTATGGATCAAAACCATAACCAGATGTTTTTTCACTGTTAGTCTTGCCAAGAGCTTCTAGAATCTCTGGCAGCATACCATTGTTGTAATCACTTTCAAATGAAATCATATTCTTAATATTACGTGTTTTAATTTAAACTAATTGCAAAGGTAATGATATTTGCTAAAATGTGAGTAAAATAACTATTAATTAATCAAAAATAGCCCTATTTCAGGTATCAGTGGGCATTATTCAGGTATCAGTGGGCATTATACAGATGTCATGTTCCGTCAGTTGACCAGGCTATTTTTTTTACAAAATCATGATTTAAATCCTCTGAAAATCACGAATTTCCACTCGGAAAATATTTCTTGAAGAATATTGAAAATATGGCAAAATTCGTAATCGTCAGATATTCAACGTGTTATAAATCTCACTAATTCCTTCGGAAATCCGGAATTCTGTAGTCGTACAACTATAACCCCTATAGTTGTACGACTATAACTCCAGAGTTGTACAACTATAGCCTATATAGTCGTACAACTGTAGCCTTACGGTCGTACAACTATAGGTGATTCGTCTTGCAGAGAGCAAGTAATACGCTATCAAACCAAAAGATTTTTATCATCATGACCTTCTAGATTGAAAATACGGAAATTGCGATAATTAAGAAACAATATTTGACACCCGCATATTTCCGAAGTACAAATTCCAAACTGATATATACGTACCGCCTATTTACCATAATCACCCTTAGAAAAATGGGAAATGTCCTCGTATGATAACCTTCTCTTAAAATATTATTTGAAATAGTCAAACAGAAAAATTGGGAAAGCATTGAGTACAGCTACTTTGCAATCTTCGGTATTCACATACTGTTCTACTTGTGAGTTGAATATTTTGTCTTGAAGTATGTCTTCTTTAGATGCAGGCATCGTATTCTTCCCCTTACATAGATAGTTCGCTTTTCCCACATTCATTTCCTTTAAATATTCCCAATTTTGCTTAACTTCCTCCATCTCTACTTCTGTTGGCTCTCGATGATCTTTCAGTAGGATGAAATCGAAACTGTCATACGCAGAAAAATCTGCAGATACACCTTTAAACTTACCACACTCAGAACGTGTTACAGAATACGTCCAATAGTTTGCATCGGGCAACTGCTTAGTATATCGTATAGACTCAACCATCGGATAGTCAATATATAGCCTACCAAACTCCGTTTCGTTGTTGAATGTTTCAAGCATTTCCTTTACCTGCCTGTTGATTTCTTCGAGAGATAAATTCCGGTTATGAAAGTCATAGTCGAAGAACAGATAGATTTCAGAAATGTCAGCAGATGCATCAATATCCTTGAGCGGATTGTCTGCTTGACCAGCAAATTTCTCCATCAGCAAAGACACAATATCTCCATCGCCATCATACTCCTGCAAATCTTTGTATAGCTGATAGATGTTGTTGTTATAGGAACATACTATCTGCTCATCTCTATTTGCAAAGTATAATCGCTGGATGGTGCGGAACAAATCCGGCTCCCGTTTTACTCCTTCAAAAACGAATAGTATCATACTTCGAATGCGTTACCTCTAAACATTTTTTCTATATTATGCCCGAATCTCAACTCTTTTTGAGTGCAGTCGCTCAACGGCTTGATTTTGTTGTCTTGCAAGATGAAATTGCAGTCTGGGCGAAGCAAGTCGTTGGTCATCAGATAGGTGTTGTGTGATGACGTAAAAGCCTGACATGGAAGGGAAAAGAGAGTTTTGCAAACCTCATAAGAGAGTCTGAAATGATAGAATGCATCAAATTCATCTATGAAAACGAACGATGCTTTTGTCATCTGTTTCAGCCAGTAATATAGCAGCATCAGAGATTGAGTACCCGTTGATGCAATCTTATCGAATGGAATGCGACCTAATCCAAATACGCAATACAACTCTTTATCATCATCCTTTGGCTCCTGAAACTCAAAACTTTGTCCGCTTACCCGATGGATGAATTCCTCAAAGTCCCGAGTCAGCTTATTCTTGATGATATACTCATCGAGATTTGCCGGAGCAGTAGCCAACCCCATAAACTCATTTTTTTCAACACTTCTGAACCATAACATTGAGTTTACGAATTGCTGCAGTTTCAGAAGATAATGTTCCTTGGCAAGAGGATAGGAAGTAAGCAGAAAGTTTACGATGGATACATTATTGGCGTTATTGGCAAGGTTTGCCTTCACCGCAGAATCCATCGGGAATTCAACATCATCCAATGTCAAGACAGAATTCTTGTTGCAGAAAATAAGCTTGTTATTCACAACAAGTTCTTCTTCCTCCAGTTTTCCATCAGGTGATTTGCTATATGTATATAGTAACGTATTATCTCTAAACTTGAATGTATATTCAAATTTTACGGGGAAGTTCAACTTTCCCGTATATGTAAAGTTATCATAATAGTTCACCTTCTTCCACTTCTGTGAAAGATGATTGGTAATGTCGAAGATGGCCATTGCAAAGTTTGACTTGCCAGAACCATTAGGTCCATATACGATGCCATTCTTGATGATACCATCTTTAATGGCAAAAGTATTGAACGAATAGTTACTTGGTTTCGACAAATCCCATTCTATGCGATTGGCAAATCCTCTATAGTTCGTTACGGCAAATTTTACTAGCATGCTTATATATACTTTATTTTTAATTGATAACAATTTTGTTGGTGCAAAGCTAATACACACTTAAACAATGTAAACTATCTTTTATTATAATGTCAAGTGCAGCTAAGCAGTTGCAAAGATATACAAAATATCAATACGCCGTAATTTTTTTACGGATATTTAAGATAATAATCCTTGCAATACAATTTAAATGCTTTATCATTAAAAAAACTAATTGCTAAAGTTATATAGTGATTCCTCTCAATAGGGTGTACTGCAAACTTTCTATTTACGATAAGACACCTTAGAAAGTGGGAAGCATGCAAAGTTAAGAAAAAAACAATATTCAATGGCAAATAACCAAGAAAAATCTCAGGAACTTATAATTTTTTATAAAAAGAACAATATATTATACCTTTTTTTGCGTAATCTAGATTTTTTTGTTAACTTTGCAGGAAAAGTACAATATAATATACTACTTGGTATGAAAATTCAAGAAGTAATGAAATTGCAGCGTATGGCCTTGGGGATTACCCAGCAAGACCTCGCTGACATGTCTGAGATAGCCATTTCA
>CAVBFV010000074.1:0-11772 GCA_963594575.1 Lachnospiraceae bacterium
ACTTGCAAAGATAAGAAAAAATCAATATACAATGCTAAATAGCCAAGAAAAATCCTATAAAATTAAAATTTTTTATAAAACGAGCATTATATAGTACTTTTTCTTGTGTAATCTATAAATATTTGTTACCTTTGCGTGAAAAGAACAATATAATACACTACTTAGTATGGCGGTTAAATATGAGATTCGTCAAACAGTTTTCTCATACCTCTTTTACCTATATGATTTATGAACAAAAAATATCAGTTTAAGACAATGAAGCAAGTAAACATTCAATATTACAATTCGCCTTGCGGAGAAATCATCTTGGCATCGATGGGTGACGAACTGTGCCTTTGTGATTGGAATGAAATGCCATGTGCAGAGCGCAATAAGCATCGGCTTTTACGGTATATGAAGGCTGATTTCAAGATAGAAACATCCCCAATCCTGGATCAGACCAAAAAGCAATTGGATGAATATTTTGCCGGTAACCGCAAGATATTTGATATTCCGTTGCATCCTGTAGGAACTGATTTCCAGAAAAAAGTATGGCATGCATTGCTCGAAATACCCTATGGAGAGACAAGAAGCTATAAGGAAATAGCTATAAGTATAGGCAAACCTAACGGCATCAGAGCCGTGGCAAGTGCCATCGGAGCTAATGGCATCAGCATTTTCGTTCCCTGCCATCGAGTTATCGGAAGCAATCATTCCCTTACAGGTTTTGCCGGAGGATTGGACGCAAAGAGAAAGCTATTGGAGCTTGAAGCTGAATAAAACCAACATAAAAAGGTGATTTATTATTAATTTAAATATCCGTAAAAACAAATTTTGATTAATTAATAGTTGTTTCTCTTACATTCTTAGTAAATATCATTACCTTTGCACCATGAAAACATTATTAGACGTTCATACACATACAATAGCATCAGGTCATGCCTTCAGCAGTTTGCAGGAAATGACCTTGACAGCAAAGGAGAAAGGGTTGGATATCTTGGGAATCACAGAGCACGGTCCCAATATCCCGGGTACCTGTGATCCTATCTATTTCAGAAACCTTCATTGTGTTCCACGCCAGCTCTATGGAATCAAACTGATGCTTGGAGCAGAACTCAACATCCTCAATACGAAGGGAGATATCGATCTCGATGAGGATTACTGGCGTATGCTGGATATCCGAATAGCAGGCATCCATAGCCTTTGCTGGCAGGGAGGAAGTAAGGAGGAGAATACGCAGGGTGTCATCAATGCCATGCGCAATCCCTTCGTGCAGATTATTTCTCATCCCGGCGATGGTACGGCAGAACTGGATTTCGAGGAACTCATGAAAGTTTCCAGGGAGACGCATACCTTGCTTGAAATCAACAACCATTCCATGGCTCCCATCCGCCACAAGACTGTGGCTGCTCCCAATAATCTGGAACTGCTGGAACTTGCCAAGAAGTATGAAACTCCAGTCATCTTCGGAAGTGATGCCCACTTCTCTGCGATGATTGCCGACTACAGCAACATTATGCCACTGGTAGAAAAAGCAGAGTTCCCGGATGAGCTGGTTCTCAACTATCAGCCAGAGAAATTCATGGCTTACCTCAAGCCAACCCCTGAGAAATAGGAAAATTTAGTTTCACATTTCAATTTACATGACTATGATTATAGAAGAAATCATCAAGTATAATGAAAACTTCGTAGCCAGTAAGGCTTACGAAAAGTATATTACGAGTAAATATCCAGACAAGAAACTTGCCATTCTTTCCTGTATGGACACCCGCCTTACTGAGCTTCTGCCAGCAGCTTTGGGCCTGAAGAACGGAGATGCCAAGCTCATCAAGAACGCCGGTGGACTGGTTATCAGTCCTTTCGACTCTGCCATGCGTAGTCTCCTTGTAGCCATCTACGAATTGGGTGTAGAGGAAATCATGGTCATCGCCCACTCCAACTGCGGTGCATGCCACATGAACGGACAGCAGATGAAGAAATTGATGCTCAAACGTGGCATCCATCAGAATGTTATCGATACCATCGGGCTTTGCGGCATCGACCTCGACCATTGGCTGGAGGGATTCCACGACACAGAGGATTCTGTAAGGAATACCATCAATACGATCCGTACACACCCTCTCGTACCAAAAGACGTCAATCTTCATGGCTATATCATTGACTCACAGACGGGCAAACTGACAGAAGTGAAATAGAATAAAGGCATTATTTTAATTAAAACACATAACAGCAGTTTGTTGTACTTTCACCTTCCCTCTATGATGCTCTTTCCAAGAAAGTAGCTTTCGTTACAGCCCCCACATATCATTCAGCATACCGATAGCTGATTCCGAGCGGAATACATGGTCGCGGAAGGTGATGATGCCTTCGGGAGCAAGGTGGGCTTCGAAGGAATTCACCAGGAAATCTGCTTCGAGCAGAATGCGGTGGTCGAGGCTGGTAACATCTTGATAAGTATGATGATGGGCAATGAGCCAGCAGATTCTTTCTATCTGTGCGGCTGTGAATCCATCTACTTCTGACAGTACTTTTCTTGCCTCGTCAGGACCCAGTTCTTCCTGGTGCTTGCCATCGCAGTTGCCGTATCTGGCTTGTGAAACGTGAATGCCTACATCGTGAAGAATGGCTGCTGCTTCGAGCACGAAGAGGTCTTCCTCGTTCATACCCTCTGCTATCGCAATCATACGGGCAAAGTCGTGCACCTTTACGAAATGCTGGATGAGTGGCGCATCGCCACCATCGTACTTAATCATCGCCCTCATCAGTTGGGCGAGTGTCAATTCCTTGTTTGTCATAATCTTATGTTTTTTTTAAATCAATATTTATATCTACTTAAGATGTTAATCGAAGAGTTTCTTCCAAATCCACAATACCGCTATGGCGCCAATGACGCAGAAGACGAAGTTGGTAAGATAACCCTTGCCAAACAGTTCTATGTTCAGCAGATTGCTGATGATGGCGCCGGCATAACTGCCCACAATACCTATGAATAGGTTCATACAACATCCTTTGCCTTCGCCGCTCATGATGCGGTTGGCAATATAGCCAATGAAAATTCCCGTAAGGATTGGCCACGCTGTGAAATCTGCAATGTGTTCTAACATACTCTTTTTCCCACTTCGTTCGTTTTGTTCTTTATTGATGGATGTAATCCAGAATCTGCTCTGCATGAATCTTGGTCTTGATCTCCTTTGGAGTGAAGATCTTTTCGATGACGCCTTCTTCGTTGACAAGATAGGTAGTGCGGAGAATGCCGATGGTCTTTCTGCCGCAGGTTACCTTCTCGCCCCAGCAGCCGAGTTCCTGCAGTAGGGTGGTTTCGGTATCTGCGATAAGAGGGAACTGCAAACCCTTGGTTTCGGCAAACTTCTTCTGCAAAGCCTGCTTGTCCTTGCTCACGCCGATAATCTCATAACCGGCTGCTGCCAGCTCCTCCTTATGTGCCTGCAGGGAGCAAGCCTCGGCAGTGCATCCGCTGGTGTTAGCCTTCGGATAACTGTAGAGCACAATCTTGCGACCACGGTAGTCGCTTGCCTTTATCTCACGTCCGTCCTGGTCAATGCCAAGAATCTCTGGTATTTTATCTCCTACATTCATAATTCTATATTTATTTATTATATGTCTTGTTATGATGCAAAGATAATAAAAATAATGCGAACCGATGTGATTCTTATGATTTTTAACACAAATAATCGTTGTTTATCTTTCTACCTGGAAGTTTAAACGAATCTTTCTTTTGGATAAAAAAAAGAAAAATATAGGGAGGATATTTGGTAATATGCTGATATTTACTTACTTTTGTGTGATGAACGTTCATGGTATGAAACAGGGAGCGTGATACTAAACAGGTAAAAAAAAGAAAATGAAGAAGATATTTTTGTTTATATTATTCTGTCTTTCCATATGCAGAATGTCGGCTTACGACTTTCTGCGAGCTGTGAAAGATGAGATTCCGGGAGGTTACAACTTCTGGGTTTATACGCCGGTAGATTATTTCTATTCGCAAGAACAGACTCCTGTCATCATCTTTCTGCATGGAGCCAGTCTTTGTGGAAGAAATCTGAATAAGGTGAGAAGATACGGACCGCTTGATGCCATCGTCAAGGGGCGCGATATCGATGCGCTGACCATCGTTCCGCAGAATCCGGGAGGAGCCTGGAATCCGAAGAAAATCATGGATATGCTAGACTGGGTGAAGAAGAATTACCCATGTGATTCTAATAGGGTTTATGTCTTGGGTATGAGTTTGGGCGGTTATGGCACCATGGATGTCTGCGCTACTTATCCCGACAGAATAGCTGCCGGCATGGCGCTGTGTGGCGGCTGTTCGTATAAGGATGTGAGTGGATTGGGCGATTTGCCTTTCTGGATTATCCATGGCACAGCAGATAGGGCAGTACCGGTCAAGCAATCGAAGGTTGTGGTAGATAAACTTGTGAAGGATGGCAAGGATACCCGATTGATATACGACTGGTGGAAGGGTGCCAATCACGGTACCCCTGCCCGCGTGTTTTATCTGAAGAAAACCTATCAGTGGCTCTTCTCGCACAGTCTATTAAATAAAGACAGACCTGTGAACCGCACTATCAGTATTACGATGAGCGATCTGGGCAGAGCATATGGTGATGTAAACCGAAATGCCCCTCAGCCTGAACTCATCGATGGTCCGAGTGTGATCAAGCAAGAGGGAAATGAATATTAAGGAATTAGGTGAACAGTTCTGCTACCTTCTCCAGCCAATTCTTATCAATATCATCGAAGGTGCTGAGGTGTTCGCTGTCAATATCCAGTACGGCGATTACCTCACCATTCCTGATAACAGGCACTACTATCTCTGAACGGGAGGCACTGCTACAGGCGATGTGACCTGGAAATTTCTCTACATCTTCTACCACGATGGTCTCCGCTTTATCCCAAGCCGTTCCGCAAACACCCTTGCCCCTTTTGATGCGGGTGCAGGCCAGCGGTCCCTGGAAAGGACCCAGCACAAGAGTTCCGTCGATGACCCGGTAGAAGCCCACCCACCAGAAGTGGAAGGTGTCCATGATGCATGCTGAAATATTCGCCATATTGGCGATGATGTCGTTTTCGCCCTCTATGAGCGACTTAAGCTGAGGGAGGAGGGAAGCGTAAAGTTCCTCCTTCGTTTCTCCTTTTATAATAAGATGTTCTGCCATGATGTCTTTTTATTTGATTAAATTCCTTTATGAGAATGATTTTTATGCCTTGCAAAGATACTGTTTTTTCTAAAATTAGGGGCTTAGAATGGGTTAAATCTTCTAAAATTAGGGGCTAAGAATAAATCAAACCTTCTAAAATTAGGGGCTAAAAATAGATTAGCCTGACTTAAACAAGATATTTTTCAGGTCTTTTTCTAAGTTATCTGGCGTTTTTTTATTAATTTTGCAATCGAAATCATAAAAACAAACTATAATGAATACAAAAACTATTTTAATGGCTATGACTTGCCTTTGTGCATTCAACAGCCTTCAGGGAAATGCTCAGGTAGCAGGAGAAAATACTTTGGTTGCTACTGCGATTGAGCAGCGAAGAGTCACTCTTCGTGACAGTATATTGAATCATATTTCCGGTGCAAAGATTGCTGAGAAATCATTGCAGATCAAGAATTTCGGAGCCAGGAACGATGGAAAGACCGATTGCCGTGCTGCCTTTGCCAAAGCCATCAAGAAGGCTTCGGTGATGAAGGGTGCCAAGATTGTGGTGCCTGCGGGTACCTATTATATTAAGGGACCTATCGTACTGGCAAGCAATATCTGTCTGGAACTGCAGAAGGGAGCTACCCTGAAGTTTGCGCCAGAAGAGAAGTACTATCCTATCGTTAATACCAGTTGGGAGGGAACTTTCCTCTACAACTATTCTCCTCTCATCTATGCCTATGGCTGTAAGAATGTTTCTATCATTGGCGAGGGAACCATCGACGGCAACGCTATGACTACCTTTGCCAAGTGGAAGCCTAATCAGAAGAAAGCGCAGCAGTTGAGCCGCAAGATGAATCACGAGGAAGTGCCTGTAAGTGAGCGCAAGTTTGGAGAAGGCTACTGGCTTCGTCCTCAGCTCGTTCAGCTCTACAACTGCCAGGGCATTACCCTGGAAGGCGTAAAGATTATCAATTCTCCTTTCTGGTGCATTCATCTCCTAAAGAGTGAGAATATCATCTGTCGTAATTTGCGATATGATGCCAAGCTTATCAATAACGACGGTCTTGATCCAGAGTGTTCCCGAAACATCCTGATAGAGGGCATTGCTTTTAATAATGGTGACGACAACGTGGCCATCAAGAGCGGACGTGACAATGATGGCTGGAATGCCAAGATGCCATCAGAGAACATCATCATCCGCAACTGTCATTTCAAGGGCTTGCATGCTGTAGTTATCGGTAGCGAAATGTCTTCGGGAGTAAGAAACGTCATCGTAGAGAACTGCGATTATGCTGGTTATTGCAAGCGTGGCATCTTTATCAAGACCAATCCTGATCGTGGCGGTTTTGTGGAGAATGTTTTCGTAAAGAACTGCAGTTTTGGTGATGTGGAAGACCTCTTCTATGTAACCAGCCGTTATGCTGGCGAGGGGTTGACCAATCATCATTTCTCTACCGTGAAGAATATCTTTGTGGATGGTTTGAAGTGTAACAACGTGAGCGCTGCAGCCTTGGTTTTGCAGGGTACAGAGGCTAAGCCTGTTACTAATGTTTCTTTCGATAATATTGAGGTGAAGAATGCCAAGACTGGCATCAGCTTCGAGAATGTAATGGGGGTAAACATGGGTGAATGCAGCATTGGCGGCAAGGTGGGAACTCCTACCCAGGTTACATCAAAGGATAAAGTTTTCGAAAGAAATAACAAGTAAGTTATTTGTTTTTCAATCTTTTTTCGTACTTTTGCACCATCAATTAAAATAAAGAAAATCCAGTTTTTTTAATGAAGTAAGAAAATGGCTGATAAAGATATGAAATGGAAGACGCTCTCGCAGAAGTATCTGATAGAGAAGCCTTGGCTCACGGCACGAGTGGATAAGGTGGAATTGCCTACGGGAGCCATTATCGATGAATATTACGTGCTGGAATATCCCGATTGGGTGAACACCATCGCCATCACGAAGGAGGGAATGTTCGTCTTCGTTCGCCAGTATCGCTATGCGATAGGTAAGACGGTGAATGAACTCTGCGCTGGAGTGATAGAGAAGGGCGAGGACCCGATGGCGGCTGCCAAGCGAGAGCTGATGGAAGAGACGGGATTCGGTGGCGGTAACTGGCAGAAGTGGATGACGATTTCGGCTAATCCGAGCACTCATACCAATCTTACCCATTGCTATCTGGCTACGGATGTGGAGCGCATGGATGTTCCGCATCTTGACCAGGCTGAGGATATCGAGGTTCGCCTCTTCTCAAGAGAAGAAGTGATGGAAATGCTGGAGAAGGGAGAAATTTGGCAAAGCCTGATGGCGGCTCCGCTATGGAAGTATTTTGCGAAGGCAAAGTAAGCGGCAGGACTTCTTTTATAAAAGCCAAGTAAACAGCAGACAATAGACTGTAAGCAATAGATATTAAACAATAAACATTATAAAGATGGTAATAGATTTCGAAAAGATTGCTGAGGCTCATTTGGAGGGCTTCAAGGGTGGACAGGGTAAACTCGACACCCGTAACTATGTGGATGACAAGGTGAAGATTATGTATTCTACCTTGCGTCCGGGTGCATCAACTGGTCTTCATACTCATGAGGGCAACTGCGAGATTATCTATGTGGTAAGCGGCACTGCTACTTTCCATTATGATGATACCGTGGAGGAGGTTCGACAGGGACAGGTGCATTATTGCCCTATGAACCATGCTCATTATATGGAGAACCTCACCGACCATGATCTGGTGTATCTCGCCATTGTGCCTGAGCATCATTAATATCCTTGAAACATCAATTAGGGAAAACGCATCATATTCCTCAAGGAAAACGAAAAAAGAAAGTCCAACTCGGATGCCTCTCTCTCAGAAAGGCTCCAAGCTGGACTTTCGTCATTTTTTTCTCTCTCTCTCTCTCTTTCTTGTATTGCTATGCTAATCTGTGTTTATCTAAAAGTCAGCTGCGGATTAGAGTTTCTCGCAGAACTCGATTTTCTCCTTGTTTGGACTCTCAATGGTGAAGAACTTTACGCCGTTCTCCCAGAAAGGAAGACCATTTACCTGCTGATCCAGCATCTTGAAGGTGCCGGCTTCCTTCACTACCAGGAAGAGATCGTCTATGTTCTTTACATCGATGGCGATGTGGTCGATGGCTCCATATTCCATCTTTGCCTGATGGTTCTGATAGGTCTCGATGATGAGATTGTGGAGCTGGAGGAAGGCTACTTCCTCGGTGCCGTTTACTGTGCGGAGGGCTGTCTCGAAGCCCAGGGCATGATAAAACTCAATGGTCTTGTTGATGTCGTTGGTAGGAATGCCGATGTGCTGCACGCCTGTTGTAAAATCTTTGATATTCATAATGAAACTGTGTTTAGATGATTGTTATGATAAAACTTTCTATGTATTGAAGAATTAGAAGCGGATGATTTCTGCTCCAATCTGGAAATAGCTCTGGTTGCTCTGTGGATTCCACATGCCCTTGGCATAAACCGGAATGGTGTAGTTGCCGAGTTTGAGGTCGTGGGAGGCTTGCAGCGAAACGTGAACGATGCCTGCCGTGGTTCCGAAGAAGTGGGCATCCTCGCCAGCTCTGTTCAGGGCGAAGGCTCCACCTACTCCTGCATCTACCTTCCAGCCATCCTTCTGGTAGATAGGGTATTCCGCATAGGCGAAGGTGGAATATTTCTGCTTCGTATTGTCGCTGTTGCGGTCGCGTCCAAAGACTACTGTTGACCAGCTCAGGAGTAGTGGAAACTTCTCTTCCTGGAATCGGTAGCTCAATGTTGCATCGAGGAATCGCCCCGTGGTATGAGCAGAGTAGTTCCAGTATTCCTTGTTATTATAGGTGGCACCAGGGGAGAAGTTGTAGGTGTCCCACAGGGCGAATCCCCAACCGCCAGCCTTCAGATTCAGATAATGATTAAACTCCTTGTAGGAGCCTTCCGAGTTGCAGCCTCCCCAAAGTCCCACGGTAACGTGGTCATTGGCCATCGTATAGCTCAGGTCGGTGAGGAGGACGATGCCGTCGGAAACTTCCATGCCACGCCACAGATGATTGTTCTGCACGTTGGCTTTCAGATGGAGCTGTGCCTGGGCATTTCCCAGACACGCTGCCATCATCAAAACAATAACTACAATTCTTTTCATGGTTTTACTACAAAATAAACTTAAACCTAATTAACTATGAACTTAAATTGCTAACTAACAACTTAAACCGTATATATTATTGATAATTATAATTCGCAAATATCTTTGGGCAAATGAGGCTTTATTTGGTAAATTCATCAGGTAAAACCGGCATGGCTCCATTCTGTGTGCAGACGTATGCCGAAACCTTTACTGCCAATTCATGCGCCTCTTTTACGCTCTTACCCTTCAGGATGCTTGCCACGAAAGCACCTGTGAAGGAATCGCCAGCGCCCACTGTATCAGCCACTTCCACCTTCGGTGTCTCGATAAACGAAACCTCGCCAGGGGTGAACACATAGCTGCCGTTTACACCGCAAGTAAGGATGAGCATCTTCAGATTGTATTTGCCCAAGAGGAGCCAGCATTTGTTCTCCAGGTCGATGCCCGGATAACCGAAGATGCGGCTTACGGTGATCAGTTCCTCATCGTTGATTTTGAGGATGTTGCATCGCTTGATGCTCTCGGTGATAATCTCCTTGGTATAGAAACCCTGACGGAGATTGATATCGAAAATCTTGAGGATTCCTTCTCCCTCAGGCATGTGGTCGAGGAAGCGATAGATTGTATTGCGGGAAACCTCGTTGCGCTGAGCTAGTGAGCCGAAGCAGGCTGCGGTGCAGTTCTTCGCCAATTCTTCCAGGGCAGGGGTGTAAGGGATGTTGTCCCAGGCAGCTCCTTCCTTGATGTCGTAGCAAGGAATGCCGTTGGCATCGAGCGAAACCTGAACGGTGCCTGTAGGGTAGTCTACCTTATCTATCTGATAGTTGAGATGGTGATCGTTGAGCTCCTTCTCCAGTTCCTTGCCCAGCTCATCATCGCCCATTGCACTGACCGCACAGCTGTTGAGTCCGAACTGAGAAACATGGTAAGCAAAGTTGGCAGGAGCGCCACCCAGCTTCTTTCCTTCTGGAAGCACATCGAAGAGTGCCTCGCCGATACCTATAACTGAATTGTTTCTTTTCCATTGTCTTTTTTACTTTAAGAATGTTAGAGATGTTATTTGATTTCTGTTGCAAAGGTAGCAATTTTCTGCTACCTTCGCAAAGAAAAATCATCTAAACTTTCTGCAAACGTTCCCGCAATCGTTTCCAATTTCTGCAATCGTTTGCAGTATGTCTCTTCTCTTCTATCTTTTACTTGTTCTCTCCTGGTTTCTGCTCGAAATCGATGAGAACCTTCATGCTTGTCTCGCGATGAGCGTCGATAAACTTGTAGGCGTCATCGTATTCCTCGAAGGCGAAGCGGTTGCTTACGAGTGGCTTAAGGTTGACGATGCCCTTGTTTACATAATCGATGGCTGTGAGATAATCCTCGTGGCGGTACATCATCGAACCGATGAGTCTCAACTCGTGCTCGCCCAGATAGAACATGCTGAGGGCTGGATCCTTGGCAAAGACAGCCACAACCACGATGTCGCTACCTTTCTCGATGGTCTCCATCAGCGAACGGATGGAAACCTCTACACCAGCTACCTCGAAACCTACCTGATAGCCTTCCTCACCGAAGAGATCCTTTGCAGCCTCCTTCAAGGTTTTCTTTGTGATGTTGAGGGTGTGCTTGATTCCGCACTCACGAGCCTTGGCCAGGCGGAGGTCGCTTACATCAGTAATGAGTACGTTCTTGGCGCCACGTGCAATGCAGAACTGGGCAATGAGGTTGCCGATGGTTCCTGCGCCGCTGACTACTACATTCTTGCCTTTCACATCGGTGCGGTTGCTGGCATGGGCACCAACGGCAGCAGGCTCGATCATTGCACCGTAGTCGAGGCTCATGCCTTCTGGCAACTTAGCCACGCGGTCGTCATCTACTACGAAGAAGTCCTGTGCTGCTCCATCAGCCTGGAATGCCTGAACACGCAGGTGCTCACAGACATTATACTGTCCTCTCTTGCAAGGGTTACATTTGCCGCAAACCAACTGTGGGCGAGCGGTGATGTGGTCGCCAGGCTTGCAGACGGTAACTTCGCTGCCTACTGCCATAACCACTCCTGAGTACTCATGTCCCTGAACCACTGGGTAGAAGGTGGCTGGGTGAAGGCCGTGGTAAGAGTGAATCTCGCTACCGCAGATGCCGATGCGCTTGATGTTGACGAGAACCTGATGAGCAGTTAAGTCTGCTGCCTTTGGTTCTGCTACTTCCTTAAATTCAATATGCTTTGGTTCTACCAATATTGCCTGTCTCATAATTATAATGTTTTTAAAATGTTATTGTTATGTTGGTGGGATAAAAGATCCCAGTTTATCTTTATTTCTTTTTGTTTTCCAAATCTATCATAATCTGCTTGTATTGCTTCTTGTTGAGCTTATAGAAGCAGAGGCATCCTGCGGTGAGAATCCACAATACTCCAGGAATGGTGCTGAAGGCGTGGTGCATGATGCTCAATACTTCCGGATTCTGCATGGCGTTGCTTACGTATCCTGCACTGCCCAGGGCAATGGCGAGAAGCGATGTGCCGAGTGCCATTCCTA
>CAVBFV010000075.1:0-11720 GCA_963594575.1 Lachnospiraceae bacterium
AGCTGGTACGGTGAAGAACGTGGTGATGGAGGGCGTACAGATAACAAGCAATCAAATATATGGCGGCAGTATTGGCGGCGTGGTAGGATATAGCTGGGGCACCATTGAAAACTGCTCGGTGTCGGGCAGCGTCAGCGGCACGGTGTATGTCGGCGGTGTGGTGGGTGTTCAAATAGGCGGTTCCATCACCGGATGCAGTTCCTCTGCCACAGTGAAGGGAACGGTCGATGTCGGCGGCGTGGCAGGTCAGACGAATTCGAGTGCCACCCTGACCGCTTGCTATGCCACGGGCAACGTGATCATAGAAATGGACCCCAAAAAGAATATCGCTGGCGGCAGTCTGGTGGGAATGAACGCAGGAAGCAGCCTCCTTGCCTGCTATGCCACGGGCAACGTAACCAGTACGGGTAGTAGCACTGGCTATATGCATATCGGCGGCTTTTTGGGAAATAACTACACCACCGTGACCGCCTGCTATTGGAAGAACAATCATGAACAAGGTATCGGCTACAATAGGGAAAGCACCGAAGCCACGAAGGTGGACGGCTCTGTCGTTACCTGGCAGAAAGCCGTTGATGCCATGAACACCGCCTTGCAGACCGCAGGCTCAAAGTGGCGTTACGAACTTAACGGAGCATTGCCTACCTTGAGGAAACCGTAAACCGTCGGGCGGAAAAGTTCCGCCCGCAACGAACTAATGATGTTAATTTCATTATTGGTCAAATAATACTAAATCCCCCATCCTGCTTTCTCTAGCGGGATGGGGGATTTTTCTTTTGTACAGAAGTTTCATAAGTAGGCTCCTCACGCCCTGAGTCAATGGTCGCCGGACGAAGAATAATAATGACTTACACAGATTCTAAGAAGCTAGAAGAGAGACCGAAAACGTTAAAGAATACTAATTAGGTGTCGCATTGCCCACGAATGAGACACCTAAAACCAAAAAAGTATACCAAAAAAAACAAATATTACCCCCCCACTTTCAAATAAAACCCTTATCTTTGCACCTGATTTCTTAAAAATCTGTATCATGAAGGATTTCAAATGTAGTAAATTATAATCAAAATATAATAGATATGAAGAAAGTTTTAACTAAGAAAAAGTATGTAGTTCCATCTATGCAGATTCTCGAATTGGAATCTACGCAGATTCTCGCAGGAAGTAAAGTCAATTCTACACCTTCTGTGAATGGTTTTGAACCCGATGTTTCTTTGGGCTCTGGTGACATGCAAGAAAGCAGTCCTGCTAGAAGAACTAGCATTTGGGACTAAGATGAATATTAAATGAAATGTATATGAAATTATCCAGTTTATTACCCCAGATGGCTTGCGCCCTCCTCCTTATGTCGAGTTGCTCGCAGGAGGATAGTCTGACGCCAGGCGAAAGTCCATCTTCTGTTGGCGGCATTCTCATCACCACGCAGGTATCAGATGTTGCTACCCGTGGCATCACCGAAACCGCCACCTTGCAAAACTTCGGCATCTGTATCCAGGGTTCCGGAGAGAACGCTTCATCTTTACAATATGATAATGTGGAGATGACGAAGAACGGCGAAGAGTGGACTTCTGCTACCCCGATGCTGTGGCAGAGTGAGATTCCTTCTGCCGACATCATTGCCTATGCCCCTTATCAGGCTGAAATAAGCGAAGCCTTGGCAACCCAGAAGCAGTTCCCTGTATCGGTGAAAGCCGTACAGACTCAAGAAGACCTGTCTTCCGACCTCCTGGTGTTCAAGGCTAAGGATTATGCTCCAACCATCGTCGGCGAGAACAAAGACAAGATTGTAGAGGTGAAGTTTGATCATGCCTTCAGCCAGCTGATGGTAACCTTCAACTTCCATTCCGCCTTTTCCAACGACGAGGTAGATCTGTCAAAGATAGAAGACGTAAAGGTAGAGGGCACTGTTTTGTCAGGCGTATGCGATTTTTCTCAGGACAAGCCGCTGGTAACGGTTAAGCCTGATGCCGCAACCGAGGCCATCACTCCAGAGAATGTTTCTTTCCAGGCAAAAGATGCAGAGCATGCCAGCATCTCTGCCCAATACTCCTGTCTGCTGGTTCCGCAGACCATCCAGGCTGCCAACCAGCCTCTGACGGTTTCCTTCCGATTGGGTGAAACCACCTATTCATGGAAGTCGAATGCCGACATCACCCTGAGGCAGGGCAAGTATTATACCCTTTCGCTCAACATCAAGAAGACCGGAGTTGTAGTAGAAGGAACGATTCAAGACTGGATTCCGGCAGAAGGTAACAATGAATACATAGCAAATTAATAACTAGTAAAAAACAAGAGATATGAAGAAATTTAGATTCTTATACATCGCTGCCGCAGCATTGCTGTTTGCAGCTTGCGCTAACGAAGAAGACGGTATCGGCAACAATGGTCCTGTTGCTGCTACCGTACAGGCGGATATTTCCAACAATATCAAAACCCGTGGAACTGCAGACAACAACAGCTGGACAGCAGGCGACGCTATCGGTGTGTATGTCACATCATCAGGCTATACAACAGGAGACAACAAAAAGTATGTAACAACAAATGGGGATGGTACTTTTGAAGCTGCTGATAATAACAACACCATCTATTTCAAGAACAACGAAGAGACAACGTTTAGCGCATACTATCCTTACAGCGAGTCCTTAAAAAATGGAAAAATGGATTGGAATATGGATGAGGTAAAAGCAAATCAACCATGTAAGGCTGATGTGCTTTTTGCCTCTGGGGCTACAGCAAGCAAAGCATCTCCAACTGTGAATTTTACAGATGCAGAACATCGCTTTAAGCATTGTATGAGTTTGGTTGAATTCAAAATTAAGCCAGGGCAGGGTGTCAAAGATAACAATTATAGATTCAATCGCTTAGAGTTGAAAGGAATATTTAGAAGCGGTCAATTTGACACAAGAACAGGTGCGGTTATAACTATTGGTGACAGAGGCTCTATTAGGCGTGATTTTGATGATGTATATTTTGAAAATGAAGAAAGTTTTGCTTATATCATGTTGCCGCAAAGCCTTGAAAGCAATAAGATGGATATAGATATTTACTTATTGTTGTATGATAGCGAAGTAAAATACACAACCCCTATAACACCATCCACCAATGGACAATTTGAAGGTGGCAAAAAATATACATACAACATAACTGTTAAAAATACTGGGATTACTATAGAAAATGCTAACATAGTTCCTTGGGGAAATGGTGATTCAAGTGATTTAGATGCAGAAATAGAACAATAAAGTACTGAAAATAGGAAATACAGGGTTAGTGAGCTTGGCCGCTCACTAACTCACTAACAATAAAAAACTGAAGATTATGAAGACGATAAAACAAAGAATTTCCTATGCGGTAATGGGCCTTATGGCTATGGGCTTTACTGCATGTACGCAAAATGAAGATATGGCTCCAACGCTGAAAGGGCAGGAAATCAATGTGACCTTCTCTGTTGGAGGCATGCAAACTCGTGTCAATACATTGGGACATGGTAACAATTGGGATAATAATGACCTAATAAGTGTACAGCAAACTTACGGTGATAAAACAACTAAAACTGGTGAATATAAATATGTGGAAGAAAATGGGTTATACCGTTGGGAACCTACCGTAAGACTTCGCTGGGAAAGAGAGGAAAGATGCGAATTGATTGCTTGGTATCCTTCTGATATAACCAATCCTTATATTTATAATTTGCATACAGACCAGAGTGATGTGACTAAGTTGAAAGCTGCAGATTTAATAAACGGATATTGGTACGATGTCCCTTACGATTATGTAGATATTCCTATGAAGCATCGTATGTCTATGGTTACAATAGTATATCATGTTGGAACTGCAGATTATCCTAATATGGATATTAGTGAACCACAAGTGTATTCTAAAAACACCAGTGTTAATTTTTTTAGAGACAAAGATCAGGAGCGATTTGTCATGAGTTCACCCACAGGCAATCCTGATTGGGTAAAAGCTTGCATACATGACGATGGTATGTTTTCTGCAATCGTTATCCCTGGTTCATACAAAACTGACGAGATTTTCTTGAAATTCAAGATAGGCGATAAAAACTTCCATGCTAAAATGAAGTCAGATACAGACTTTAAAGAGGGCGAGCGCAACACCTATAAACTCGATGTAGGAAAAGACAAAGTGGAACTGACCCGAATCAGCGTAAATAATATGACTGGTTGGACAAATGAAGAAGAACTCAAATAAACAATGGAGGATATAACTATGCGCAAGATATTTCAATACATCATGCTGGCAGTCGTTACTATAGTAATGGCGTCATGCACAAGTGATATAGAAGAACCAACCGCAACAACAGGCAAAAGCAACGTACAGTTGGTTGTAGGTGAATTTCCGGCATTCGGAGATTCACAGACTCGTGCTATTGGTACACCTGATGAAGGCAAGACTTCATGGGCAGAAGGAGATGAACTACTTTTGGTGATAGACAACACCTTTTATGGAAAACAGTATGCAACTTTTACATATAATGGCAAGAGTTGGAAATTGACAAGTGGTGAATTGGTTTATCGGGAAGGAGACCCTGCATACATACCTCATGTATATTATGCCCCTAATTACAAATGGGAAGCTGGCGAATTGTTTTTGAAAAAAGGTAAGGTTGCAGGAACGGATGAATATATCGAGGGAAAAGCTATAATCACTGGTAATGGTGAGACTATAACCGTTTCTTTTGCCGAGGCAACACGCAAATATTCACGTTTGCGTATTGCAACTCTACCCAATGAGCAAATAACAGTTGATACCGAATATTTCACTCCTGCGGGCAGCAGCGATATGGAACAGAAAGGAAATTATACACTTACTTCGGATGAAAAGGGCAATGCCTATTTATATGGTACTTTTGAAAATAATTCCGAAGTTACAGTGAAATATAGAGAAGCACCTTTGAAAACTTACACATTCTCGCAAGCAACAGAAAATGCTAAGAGTTATGCTCTGGATGCTACTGTCATTTCGGCAAATAGTGCAGAAGAAATAAAGTCAGCTATTGAGCAAGAAGTAGCAGATGGCAAGACTGCTATAAGACTCAACCTCGCTTCTGATGCTGGCGATAATGAGTTTAAGGCTATCCGCGAAGCTTTTAAGAATGTGAAATCTGGCACTATAGACCTCACTCTAATAGGATGCAAGGAAATTCCTGCAAATGGTTTGAACAATCAATTAGGAGAACTAGAGGCATTAAAATCTATTTCTTTGCCTGATGTGACAAAAATTGGAAAGAATGCCTTACTCTTCTGTGTATATTTGGAAGAAATAAATACTCCAAATGTAACTTCAATACACGAGAATGCTTTTGGGGGATGTACAAACTTACAAAAAATTACTTTTGGAGAGCTAACTGAAGTGAAAGGGATATCTCATGACTATGACGGAATCCTTGCCCCTGGGGTAGACACTAAAAGTATAAATTTAGTTTTGTCAGAGAACCAAAAAGTTATGAAAAATAACAGGCAAGGAAATGAATATATTTGGAAGCCTACGGGTGAAAGTTACTTTGCCAGCCCTGACAGTGATAATGGTATATTCCTCGACTATCAATTTAGGTCAGTAAAGAGTTGGGAATAAACGGCAGTACTATCAAGTTTAACTCCTAAGCTGGGCAGGAGTATAAGTTGCCCAGCAAACATATCCCCCGCACCTCACGGGAAACGACAAGGGTCTATATGCCACGATGAACAGGTGGCGTATAGACCCTTGATTATATGGTGATATTCGATATCTACATCTCCGCTTTCAGCAGTTTTATCTCTTCTGCCGTCAGCCCCGTCATATCCATGACCGATGCATCATCCATTCCATTAGCCAGCATCTTCTTGGCAATCTCAAGGCTTCGCTGGTTCATGCCTTCTTCTATGCCTTCTGCTCTACCTTTCTCCATGCCTTGTTTTATGCCCATTTCCATGCCTTCAGCCTTACCTTTTTCCATACCTTTCTCCATACCTTTCTGATATCTGTCATCCAGGAGGGTTCTTTCAACACTTACCGAATCCCAGAACTTGTCGTAGGCTCTGAGTTCGGCATCCGAGAAACCGGAAATCTCCAGTTCCTCTACGGCTTTTCCAATCTCCGGATCATTGAGCAGGTCGGAAGGAATCTCCTTCGTGTTGGAATTGATTTCCGTGAGGAAACGGAGCCACAATACCATCATGCGCTTGTCGGCGATGGAATGAGGAGTGAATTTGGGGAGTTCAATGAAGGTGAAATGCAAGCCTTCAATGACCTTATTGCTGTCCTTATCGTGCACGATGCGGTAGTTGTGGATGAAATCCGGAGTATCATGCGCAAAGATATCATTTATCAGGTTGAGAGAATACACGGGTTGGAGTTCACTGTATTTTCCTCCCTTTTTAGCCTGACTCACATAGAGCTTGGATGCATTGAACAGTACTCGCTGCTGGAATGCATCAGACCATTCCATCTGCATTTCCACGCAGAACTTCCTGCCTCTGACATCTGTGCAGAGTACATCCACAATGGTGTTTTTGCCCCCTTCGAGCTGGGGCACAAGTTCTGTTGGCAGATACTTTATCTCGTGTATCTGCTCCTCTTCGCTGAGTGGCAGGAGTGCGTTCAGAAGACTAATCAGTCTTTTAGGATGATTGCCGAATATCTTCTTGAACGTGAGGTCTGCCTTAGGGTCTAAGTACTTCATAATCATCTGTTTTAAAATTCGCTACCGCAAAGTTACGACTTTATTTTCATATCTGCAAGAGATTTCTAGGAAAAGTTGCAGGAAAAGTTAGGAAGCCACATATTTTATATTATAAGGTCGCGAATCAGCGTCCGCAGTGTTGCTGCTCCTTAAAACTTATATATAGGCAAAACCTTGACCTTATATCCATTTTTCTCAATTACCCTTTCCTCATTCATCGTGACAATGATCAGATTGGAGCATTTGAGTTCTCCAGCACATTCTATGATGCTATCTACCTCCCGCTTGAGCGTTCGTTCGGAAGAGAGGTCATAACATACTTGGATAAGACTTTCTACATGAGCACCCTGCCTTGTAACAAAATCAGTCTCCTTGTCATTACGGGAGCGATAATAGAAAAGCGAGGTTTCTGCATGATATCCCCTGCGAACCAACTCGATAAAAACCTGATTCTCCAATAACCTGCCTAAGTTCTCACTCACACTAAAAGCCTTGGCTTCTACAAAACCATTGTCAACCACATATACTTTCTGTGGAGCTTTCTTCATCACTTTCAACTTGTTGTTGTAACGTGGCAGATAATACAAGAGATAGGGTTCTCTTAAATATCCCATGAACTTCTTGGTGGTTGCTACGCTCGAAAATCCCAGCGCTTCTGCCAGCTCGTTGGCACTGAAAGGATTGCAGAAGTTAGAAACCAGATACATCGCCAGGTTGTTCAAATCCTCTACATTGCGTACTTTATGGCGCTTGGCAATGTCTTTCCAAATGATGGAATCAAAGAGTGTGGAGAGATAGTTTTGGGTCAGGCTTCTTGCTGCTACAGTCTCTGGATAACCACCATGGTGCAGATAGTCTGCTATAAGCGAGAGGTCGGATGCGCTATCTTTCATCTCAGATACTTCCGAAAGATTTCTGTGGTTCCAGATAAAGAATTCTGAAAGACTGAAAGGCAGCATCTCTATCTGGATATATCTGCCAGTGAGTAATGTTGCCATTTCACTACTCAGCAGTTTGGCGTTGCTTCCCGTAATAACCATGTTGATTCCCATGCGGTAAAGCTTGGAGACCCACAAATCCCAACCATCCAGATTTTGAACCTCATCAAGCAGAAGATACTCGAAGCCGGGATAAACGGCACGTAGTGTTTCCCAAACCAAATCATCGTCCCATACACTCAGGAGTTTGCCGTCATCAAAATTCAGATAGGCAAAGTTCCTGTCTTTCAGCATCAGCAAAGCCTCTGTCGATTTGCCTGTTCTTCTAGGACCTGTTATCAACTTGATTTGCTTACTTGCCAACAGTTCATCCACATCATATTGGGTATGACGTGTAAGGTAAGGACGGGAAAGCAGAATATCCCGTTCCTTTTTCTGGTTATTGATAATTGTTCTCATTTCTCTTCAGATGAATTGATTAAACCGGGGCAAAGATACAAAAAATATTCAATATTTCATTCGTAATGAACAAAAAAGTGCTGATTTTATTCAATACGACGAACAAAATGAATAAAAACTGTACTTTAGAATGTTGAATGTTGAATGTTGAATGTTGAGTGTTGAATGTTGAGGGTTGAATGTTGAATGAGTGTTGAGTGTTAAATGAGGGTGTGTCAAAAGTCCAAGACACACCCTCATTCTTAATTATACTTCCTTCCAATCAACCAGTCCCTTTCCCATATCATCCAGTTCAATGGCAAGGGCGATGACATTTCTCTTATCAGCCTTGAAAGGTTCGGCATACTGCTTGGCTTTCATCTGCTCCGCGGCAGCATCCACGCCACCGTTGTTGCTCAGTTTCAGCTCCAGCACATAGATGAAGTTAGTGTTTTCTACCACCATATCAATCCTGCCCGTAGCTATCATCTTCTCTACTTCTACCCGGCAGCCGATGGCATAGAAGATGGTGCTCATAATCAGGCGGTAGCGCTCCTCCATGTCCATGCTGGCAAGCTTCTTGTTGCTGTAAGGCACGTCCGCTATAAGTGCCTTCAGGCATTTCATGGCTTCGGGAAGATTGCCAAGGCTGAGGTGAACATTCAGAAATGCCTGGGTAGATTGAAGGTTATTATTCTTGCGCATGGCAAGCGTTGGCAACACGATTTCATTCAAGGCTTGCCGAACCTCGAAGTTAGGAATGCCAAGAAGATAAGTTCCGTTTATGTAACCCTTAATCGTGAGATAGCCCGACTGATAGAGAAACAGCTCTGCTCCGCCGCCCGTCACGTCAGAAGTTTCTATGATTGTGTCCAACAGGGCACTATTGTCAAAATCCTTCAAACGAATCTCCATGTCATCCACAAACTTAGGCAACATGGAGGTAGCTCCAGATGAAGCCCAATAATTCCTCAGTTTGGAATCAGCAAGGGCATTGATAAGGCTGAAAGGATTAAAGATATCCACCATATTATCATGGCTGAAATGATAGCCATCATAATAAGCTGTCAGTTGTGCTACAGCTTCATCAAAAGTCCATCCTTTCCTTGCTGCCAACTTATTGATTTCCGGCTTGAAATCACGTACCACCTCTTCCTTCGTGATACCGCAGAGAGCCGCATACTCAGAATCAAAGCTGATATTACTCAGATTATTGAGCACAGAGAAGAGCGAAATTTGGGTAAACTTGGTGATACCCGTAATGAAGACAAACTTCTCGTATCTGTCATCTGCCTTGAGAATGGCAAAAACCTCACGATAAATAGCGGTACATGCTTCATGCTGCGGAGTCTTCAACGAATGCTGCAAAGGAGAGTCGTATTCATCGATGAGAATGGCAACCTGCAGTCCGGTTTGCTTATATGCCCCTACGATTATTGCATTAAAGCGGTCAGCAAGTTTGGCAGTTGGCTTAGGTGTAATGCCATATTCCTTCTCTAATCTGTCGAAAGTGATGTCGAGATAAGAGCGCAATGTTTCCGGTTCTGCGCCTGCACGACTCATATCCAGTCTGATGACAGGACGCTTCACCCATTCCGTCTCCATCTGCATGATCTTCAACCCCTCAAAGAGTTCCTTCTTGCCCATGAAGTAGGATTCGAGCGTATCTACAAGAACGGATTTACCAAAGCGTCGTGGGCGGCTCAGGTAGTTGTACGTTTTATTTCTGTTGGCAAGTTGCCAGATGATATCTGTCTTGTCAACATAAAGGTATCCATCCTTTCTGATTTTCTCAAAAGACTGGATGCCTACAGGTAATTTTCTATCATTTATCTCTACCATAATTCCTAATCTTTGTTTTCCAATTGCAAATTTACGACTTTATTTCCAAACCCGCAAGAGATTCCTGTGAAAAGTTTCTGTAAAAGTTAGAGATTGTTGAATGTTGAGTGGTCTATATGCCACGAAGAAAAGGTGGCGTATAGACCCTTGATTATATGGTGATATTCGAAATCTACATCTCCGCTTTCTGGTTCATACCTTTTTCCATACTGTTTCATACGCCATCCATTTAATTCTATATCTAGTTTCGCTGCAAAATGACGCTTTTTTCCTGAAACGACCAAATAAAAAGCGGGAAAACTGGCTGATAGACATTCATAAATCTCTCTATCACATAAAGCAAATCCCCCAGCCGGCAGTTTGCAGGATGGGGGATTTCTGTAAATACAAACTATATATTATCTACAAAGACATCATTTTAAGATCATAATATAATAATCTTGTATGTGTCGCATCTTCATCATTTTTAGTAAGCTCTAAGAAGCTATTCTTTAAATAGAAAGGTATCGCCTCTATGTATGCATCAACAGTTATAAATCTACAACCCGTTTTATTGTCTTTGGCAAAATATCCTTTGATAAAATTCAGAAGTTTTGTCCCAAGATGCAGCTTTCGTGCATTTTCATCAACAGCTAATCTACATATTTTTACTGCAGGATAGCTTTTGAGACGTTTTGAGTTTTTAAAGCGTCTTTTAAACCTGTTGAACTCAGTGTTGTTCTCAAACTCTGTTAAGGAGATTTTATCATTTGCTAAACTGAAGTATGCAAGGATTACACCATTATTGTCTTCAATAACGTAAGTCACAGCTAGCATCTCTCCACGATACAACTGTGACTCATTTAGAATGAAGTCATTTAAGTCTTCATCCCCACAGTTAAAATTAGATATTCTGTCATTAATATCTAATCGTCGAATCTTTAACGGTTCGCAAATGTCTTTATTATCGTTCATAATCAATTTGCGAATAAACTCATGATATAATTATAGTCACGATTGATTTCTTCTATCTTCTCGTGGCTCTCCTTTGGAGGATTCTTCATCCTTGCCTCAAATACTCTGGCATCTTCACCATAGAGTATAGGCGTTTCTTTTATAGGTCTTGCCATATTTAATTATTTTAAAGTTCAACATCTAATTTCGCTGCAAAATTACGCTTTTTTCCTGAAACGACCAAATAAAAAGCGGGAAAACTGGCTGATAGACATTCATAAATCTCTCTATCACATAAAGCAAATCCCCCAGCCGGCTTGAGAAAGCAGGATGGGGGATTTCTGTTTATCTGTTATCATCTCTTAGATAATATCTTATTTCAATTTTTCTATTTGTTCCTGGGTAAGACCGGAATACTTCATGATCAGATTGATGTCAACGCCATCAGCAAGCATGTTCCTGGCAATATCCAAGGCTTTCTGGTTCATACCCTCAGCTATACCTTCACGCTTGGCAGTGTCTACGGAATTCTTGATGTCGCGATATGCCATCTTGCTGGCTTCAAAACTGATGTATCTTTCTTCTACCTGTTTCATACGCATTATGTTTTTATTTGTACTGCAAAGAGTATGCCAGCGAGTGCAATGAAAGCTTGCTTTCTGATTGCCGAGTGCCGCACAATCTTCTGCAAAGATACGCTGAATATTTGTAACTTCCAAATTTTTAGGGCTGTTTTTTTCATTGAGGAGTGGAAAGTCTTTTTACTTCTCCCTTCACCTCCCTTCACCTCCCTTCACCACCCTTCACCCTTAACTCACTGACCAACAAAATATTAAACAAAAAGGTGAAGGGTGAAGGGTTGAAAACTCTTTTATATATATACGCGTGAAGGG
>CAVBFV010000076.1:0-11522 GCA_963594575.1 Lachnospiraceae bacterium
CTTTCAGACTTGAGGTAACGATTTTAGAATCCTCATTCATGATGTTGAGAGAGAATTTCTTGATACCCATCTTTACCGGTAGTGTGAGGTAATCGCCTGTAACCGACATTTCTCCTCCGATGACCAGCATTTCAGGGTTGAAGATGTTGATGACTCCTGCCAGCTGCTTGCCAAGTTCGTCTGCTATGTACTGCAGTGTGGCAAGGCTAAGTACATCTTCCTTTGCTATGGCATCCAGAATATCCTGGAGTGATAGATCTTCATTCTTTTTCAGTACTCTTTCTGAGAGGATAGAAGTCTTTCCTTCCTTTATCTTCTCGACGAGCTTCCTTTTGAGTGCTCTGCCCGAAACCTCTGTTTCTATGCAACCTATCTTGCCGCAGTGGCAGATGATGTTGTTGTTGTAGGCTGTCATGTGGCCGAATTCGCCAGAATATCCTGACTTGCCGTAATAGAGTTTGCCGTCGATGATGATTCCGATTCCGATGCCCCAGCATACGTTTACAAAGATGATGTCTTTCAGGCCTTTACATTGTCCATTAATCAACTCAGCGAAAGCCATACTCCGGGTATCGTTCTCGATACATACAGGTAGCTGTATGAGCTGGGTCAACTTGTCGGCCAATGATTCTTTCAGAAAGGTGAACATGTTGTAAGCATTTCCCTGTACAGGATTCACGCGCTCGGCCACATTCACGCAAACTTGAAGTATTTCTTCTCTTGAAACAGGAAGGCTTTCGATAAACTCATTGATGATTCTGCTTAGCTCTTCCAGGTTTTCTGGAGAGTTCTTATATACGTAAGGCACTCTTGTTTTTTCGGTAATCAGATTGCCTGCGAAGTCGCTTGCTGCAAGTGCCAGGCAGTTCATCTCAGGATTGACACCGATGAAGTAGCCTGCTGTTGGAACGAGATCGTAAACCATCGGGATGCGTCCCGAAGAATTGTCTTTCTTTCCAATCTCTCTGGCGAGTCCTTCTTTTATCAACTCGTTGAGGGCACTTGTTGTTGTTGGTAAGCTAACTCCGATAGCCTTCGATATCTCTGGGATGGTGGAGGCTCCGTGAGAGATAAACTGCTCCAGGAGCTTTCCCTGAGCTGAGGGCTTTTTGTTTATCTTACTAATATATTTTATTAAGTCGGCTTTCATAACTAATATTTTTTAGTTGCAAAGATAAGGTTTTTTCGGACAGATGCAATATTTTTGCAGTTAATAAAACTTAAATAGCGGAAAATAGTATTTTTTTTGTCGTTTTCGTACATCTGGGTTCCTCATATACCTTATTATATATAGAGGGGTTGGATACGTAAGTGCGCAAAAGGGGTGATGAAGGAGTGTGTAGCTTTGAAGAGCGATAAAGAGTAATTCTTCCGTAAGTATTTGATATAGTGTGTAAAACTACACTAATTTTTTCTCTTAACATGGATAAAATTGCACTTAATCGGTAGCAGATGAGAGCAAAATGCAGGTGCTCCAGTCGTAAGAATGCTTAAAGTATAAAAAATGTTTCCGTTTTAGAAATATTAACGCTATTTTTATTGTAGTGTTTGATAAAACTAGTAACTTTGCAAAATAAAATATTTTAGTAATGTGGTGAATATTAATAAAGAATTTAATAAATAGCAGTTCGGGCTGCTCCTCATTATTTGTTTTTAATCTATTTTATTAAAAGAATTATGGATTATAATAAGAAGTCTTTAGTGATTGGCTTGGATTTGGGTGGAACCAATTCCGTTTTCGGTATCGTTGATGGGGATGGAGAAATAATATCTACAGTCTCAATCAAGACCCAGGCATTCCAACGCGTGGAACAATACGTAGAGGAATCGGTAAAAGCTGTGATGCAGATAGTAGAACAGGTTGGTGGTATGGAGAAAATTCGTGCCATGGGCATCGGTGCGCCTTGTGGTAACTACTACAAGGGAACCATTGAAAATGCGGCAAACCTGGTATGGGCTAAGGGCATTGTACCGCTGGCTGACATGTTCTCAGAGAAACTGGGCATTCCGGTTGCTATTACCAATGATGCAAATGCGGCTGCTATGGGAGAAATGAAATATGGTGCTGCGGTTGGCATGAAAAACTTCGTAGAACTCACCCTCGGGACAGGCGTAGGATCAGGTATCGTGGCTAACGGGCAGCTGATTTATGGTTGCGACGGTTTCGCCGGTGAGTTGGGACACATGGTAGTGGATCCTGACGGTAGACCATGCGGCTGTGGCAGAAAGGGCTGTCTGGAGACCTACTGTTCGGCTACAGGCGTGGTCCGTACTACCTTGGCCATGCTCGAAACATCAACCGTGGCAACTGAGCTGAGAAATATTCCAAGGGAAGAAATTACATCTTATGTGGTTTATAAGGCAGCCATGGCAGGAGATACACTGGCACGGGAAGTGTTCAGACAAACCGGTACAAGAATCGGCAAGGCCTGTGCAGAGATAGCTACCTTTCTGAGCCCGGAGGCTTTTATCTTCTTCGGAGGATTGGCACAGGCTGGCGATCTGCTCTTCCGTCCTATCGAAGAAGCATATAACGAGCATGTGCTCTCATTATATAAAGGTAAGGCTAAGTTCCTGATGAGCGGACTGGATGGAGCCAAGGCTGCCATCCTGGGTGCTGCGGCAATGGCATCTGAACTCTAATCCGTCATTTAAAAAAAATATAACATAACCTATTTAAATATAGATAAAGATATGAGACTCAATCTTAGTTCGCAAATCGTACTCAATAAAGTACCTGTAGAGTTCTACAAGCCAAAGACGACTGTAGAATACTCTGAAATCTCCAGAATGGAGAAGATTCATACAGATATCTTTGCCTCTATGGCAGAAGGTGCCAGTCATGTAGCTGATAAAATAGAAGCTGGTATCAAGGCGGCACAGCAGGAAGGCAAATTCTATGTGATGGCGCTGGGTGCCGGTTCTTCTCTCTATTCTGTATACGATGACCTCGTTCGCCGTTACAACGAGAAGACCCTGAGCTTCCGCAATGTTGTTGTATTCAATGCATACGAATATTATCCGCTCCAGAAGGACAGCTCTCTCCGTACCATCAACCAGTTGAAGGAGCGTTTCCTTGATCATGTGGATGTGGCTGAGCAGAACATCTTTACACTGGATGGTTTTGTGGCACAGGATGCCGTACAGGACAGTTGCCGTCTTTATGAGCAGCATATCAAGACCTTTGGCGGTCTCGATGTAGCCCTCATAGGTATAGGCCGTTCGGGTAATATTGCAGCCAACGAGCCAGGTTCGGGCATCCAGTCGATGACCCGTATCATCCTCATCGGCAATACCTCTCGCGAAGAGATGGAGAACAGTGAGCAGACCAAGGAAACTATTCCTCCATGTTCGCTCACCATGGGTATCGCTACCTTACTCTCAGCCAAGAGCATCTATCTGACAGCCTGGGGCGAAGAGAAGGCAGAGATTATGCAGAAGGTGGTGGAGAACTCTATCACAGATACCCTGCCGGCATCATTCCTCCAGACTCATCCGAATGCTCATGTTGTCATCGACCTGGGTGCTGCTCATCATCTGACACGTATTGAGCATCCATGGCTCGTAACTTCATGCCAGTGGAGTGATAAACTGGTGCGTTCTGCACTGGTATGGCTCTGCCAGAAACTCGGTAAGCCTATCCTGAAGTTGACCAATAAGGATTATAATGAGAACGGACTGAGTGAACTTCTGGCACTCTATGGTTCTGCCTACAATGCCAATATCAAGATTTTCAATGATTTGCAGCATACCATTACCGGATGGCCAGGTGGCAAGCCAAATGCCGATGATACCTATCGCCCAGAGCGTGCAACACCATTCCCTAAGAAGGTTATCGTATTCTCTCCACACCCAGACGATGATGTTATCTCAATGGGAGGAACTATCCGCCGACTGGTACAGCAGAACCACGATGTGCATGTAGCTTACGAAACATCAGGAAACATTGCTGTGGGTGATGAGGAAGTAACAAGATTCATGCACTTTATCAATGGTTTCAACCAGCTTTTTGCAGACTCAAAAGACAGCATCATCTCTAATAAATATAAGGAAATCAAGACCTTCTTTGCCAAGAAGAAGGAGAGTGACTTCGATACAAGAGATATCCTGACCATCAAGGGATTGATTCGCCGTGGTGAGGCTCGTACCGCTTGTACCTATAATGATATTCCGCTTGACCATGTCCACTTCCTCGACCTGCCATTCTATGAGAGCGGCAAGATAGAGAAGTTGCCTATGACCGAGAAGGATGTAGAGATAGTGAGAGCTCTGTTGCAGAAGGTGCAGCCGCATCAGATTTATGTAGCCGGCGACCTTGCTGACCCTCACGGAACCCACAAGAAGTGTACCGATGCCGTTCTGGCAGCTATCGATGAAGAGAAGAAAGCGGGTGCAGAATGGTTGAAGGACTGCCGCATCTGGATGTATCGTGGTGCCTGGGCAGAATGGGAGATTGAGAATATCGAAATGTGTGTTCCATTGAGCCCTGAGGAGTTGCGGGCAAAGCGTAACTCTATCCTCAAGCATCAGTCGCAGATGGAGAGTGCTCCTTTCTTGGGTAATGATGAGCGCCTGTTCTGGCAGAGAGCCGAGGACCGTAACCGTGCTACTGCATCGCTCTACGACCAGTTGGGTCTGGCATGCTATGAGGCCATGGAGGCTTTCGTGGAGTACAAGCCATTGTAATACCTTATTAATATATTTAATGTCATGACAAAGTTCAATCGTTTATTAGGCTCGTTTGTAGCCTGTGCAGCGATGCTGGGTGGTATCTCCTCTCCGGCATCTGCTGCCAATATTAATATTATCCCGATACCGGTGAAGACTCAGGTACAGAAAGGTGAGTTCGTATTGCCACAGAAGGTGGTAATCGCTTACCAGACAGCTGAAGGTAGAAATATCGCCCAGTACATGGCAGACAAACTGAAGGCTTCTACAGGTTATGAGGTAACGGTAGGTGGAAAGAAGGGGAATATCTCTATACAGATTTCTCCTTCGCTGAAAATTGCCGAGGAAGGTTATCGCCTTACCGTAACCGCCAAGGGGGTTGTTATCAAGGCGAAGACCGCCAAGGGCGCCTTCTACGGTATGCAGAGTTTCATGCAGTTACTCCCTGCCCAGATAGAGAGCGCAACCCGGGTTGATGGGGTGAAATGGGTAGCACAATGCTGTGATATCCAGGATGCTCCACGCTTCGGCTACCGTGGATTCCATCTTGATCCATGCCGCCATTTCATTTCTGTCGAGAATGTGAAGAAGCAACTGGACCTGATGTCTATGTTCAAGGTGAACACCATGCACTTCCATCTGACGGAAGACCAGGGTTGGCGTATCGAAATCAAGAAATATCCTAAACTTACTTCTGTGGGCAGTATCCGTACCGAGGGCGATGGCTCTCTTTATGGCGGTTTCTATACCCAGGAGCAGATTAAGGAAATAGTGGATTATGCTGCCAAGCGCTATATTACCGTGATTCCGGAAATCGACCTTCCTGGTCACATGATGGCAGCTATCTCTGCTTATCCTTATCTTTCATGCAAAGGTGAGCAGTGGTCGGTGAGAACAGTTTGGGGTGTAGAGGATATCGTGATGTGTCCGGGCAAGGAAGATATGTTCCGCTTTCTGGATGACATCTTTAGTGAGATTGTTCCTCTCTTCCCAGGTAAGTACTTCCATATCGGTGGCGACGAGTGTCCGAAGACCAGTTGGAAAAACTGCCCTGCCTGTCAGAAACGTATTCAGACTGAGGGCTTGCAGGCAGAAGGAAAGCATTCTGCTGAGGAAAGACTGCAGAGCTACGTTATCAAGCGCATAGAGAAAATGCTGGAGAAGCGTGGCAGAAAGATTATTGGATGGGACGAGATTCTGGAAGGCGGATTGAGTGAGAATGCTACCGTAATGTCATGGCGTGGAACGGAAGGAGGTATCGAGGCTGCCATGCAGAAGCATGATGTCATCATGACGCCGGGCAGCGACGGTATGTACCTCGACTGGTATCAGGGCGACAGCAAGGTGGAGCCTGTAACTATTCCTAGTCCTCCTAGATATCTGGCTTCTACCTATAATTATAATCCGGTACCTGATACCATCAAGGCGTTGGGGCTGGCTCATCATATCTTGGGCGTTCAGTGTAACAACTGGTCGGAATATATGTATTCCAATGCCAAGATGGAGTATATGATGTATCCTCGTGCCATTGCTCTCTCTGAGATTGCATGGTCGCCAGTGAACAGGAAAAACTTCAAGGATTTCTGCCGCCGACTGGATGCAAACTGTGTTCGTCTGGACGAGCGTCATATCCGTTATCATATCCCATTGCCTGAGCAGCCTTTCGGGTCTTGCGATAAGGTAGTTATTACTGGGGATACTGCGGTAACCTTTACCACCTCGCGTCCTATGAAGATGGTTTATACATTGGATGGAAGTACACCAACTCCTTCTTCTGCGGCTTATGCAGAGCCTATCAGGGTGAGTGGAAACACCATCATCAAGATAGCAACCATATTGCCTTCAGGCAAGATGAGCCGTATCAGAACCGTTGATGTTGAGAAGCAGACTTATGCTCCTGCTGTTAAGGTGGAGGGCGCAAAACCTGGTTTGCAGATGAAGCGCATTAAGGGCAACTATCTGAAGGTTGACCAGTTGGAATGGGCTGATGCTGCTTGGGAGTGTGCAAACATCGAGGGCTTGGATCAGATGAAGATTCAGCAGAAGGATGATGCTGCTACCTTGCGTGGTGCCAATAATTATGCTGCCATCGCTGAGGGTTACATCAATATTCCGGAGAATGGTGTCTACTATCTCTCTTCCCGTCTGGAGCAGGTTTGGATTGATAACAAACTCATGATCAGCAACGAGGGAGAAGTGAAGGCTGGTACCAATCATGATACTTCTGTAGCATTGGCTAAGGGATTGCATCCAATAAAGGTGGTCTTCCTCAGTAATATTGTTGGCGGCTGGTCTTCATGGTGGAGCAGTCTCGGCATTGAAATGCGCAAAGATAGTGAACAGAAGTTTACACCAGTAGATAACTCTATGTTTTTCAGAAAATAAAAAGAAATAGATATGAGCTTCAGAAATATAGCAAATGTATCGCTTTGCCTCGCCTTGCTGTCTGTCAGCAATGGCGTGGCGGCTCAGAATGAGTCGCGTTGGCATAATGTGGATATCAACCAGCAGAACCGCGAACCTCGTCGTGCTGCTTTCTTTGCATACGAGACCCTTGACAAGGCACAGAGCTTTGACAAGAAGAAGTCTGCCAACTATCTTTCGATGGAAGGCATGTGGAAGTTTAACTTCGTGAAGGATCACAACAAGCGTCCTGCCAACTTCTTTGCTGTCAACTACGATGATTCGAAGTGGAAGGATTTCCCTGTTCCGGGGCTGTTCGAGCTGAACGGTTATGGTGATGCCACCTACAAGAATGTAGGTTATGCCTGGGAAACCCAGTTTGATCCGAACCCTCCATACATCAGTGAACTCAACAACTATACGGGTTCTTATCGCCGTACCTTCGAACTTCCTAAGGACTGGAAGGGCAAGGATGTCTATTTCCATGTAGGTTCGGCTACCAGCAATTTGACCCTTTGGGTGAACGGCAAGTATGTGGGGTATAGCGAAGACAGCAAGGTGGCTGCCGAGTTTAATATCTCCAAGTATCTGAAGCCGGGCAAGAACCTGATAGCTATGCAGGTGATGCGTTGGTGCGATGGTTCTTATTTCGAGGATCAGGACTTCTGGCGCTTTACAGGTATCGCCCGTGAGGTTTATCTCTATGCGCGTCCGAAACTTCATGCTGCCGATATCCGTCTTAATGCCGGTTTGGAGAATAACTACCAGGATGGTGTGCTGAACTATCAGATTGCGCTGAAGGGCGGCAAGACTGATGTGACTGTTGCCTTGTGCGATAAGGATGGCAAGCAGATAGCATCGGCTATCGGAGCTCAGGGTATAATCAAAGTACCGAAGGTGAAGGCTTGGACTGCTGAGACACCTTATTTATATAAGGTATACATCACTCTGAAGAATAAGCAGGGGGTAGCGGAGGTGATTCCGCAGAAGGTGGGCTTCCGCAATGTGGAAATCAAGAACGCCCAGTTGCTGGTGAACGGCAAGCCTGTACTGATTAAGGGTGCCAACCGGCATGAGATAGATCCGGATGGTGGATATGTGGTGAGCGTAGAGCGCATGATTCAGGATATCAGAATCATGAAGCAGTTGAATATCAATGCGGTTCGTACCTGCCATTATCCTGACGATCCTCGTTGGTATGAACTCTGCGATGAATACGGACTGTATCTTACTGCCGAGGCTAACCTCGAATCTCATGGTATGGGATATGGGGAGAAATCACTCGCTAAGTTCCCTGAATATCTCCAGACTCACATCGAGCGTAATGAGGGTAATGTGAAGAGTTTTATCAATCATCCTTCTATCATCGTATGGAGTTTGGGTAATGAGTGTGGCTACGGCATCAACTTCGAAAAGACCTACGACTGGGTGAAAGCGCTAGACAAGACGCGTCCTGTTCAGTATGAGCGTGGCGGTTATGACAGCAAGACCGATATCCACTGTCCGATGTATATCGACTACGAGGAGAGTGAGAAGTATTGTAAGAGTGATGGCGTTAAACCATACATCCAGTGCGAATATGCTCATGCCATGGGTAATTCGGAAGGCGGTTTCAAGGAATATTGGGACCTCATCCGTAAGTATCCTAAGTATCAGGGTGGCTATATCTGGGACTTCGTAGACCAGGGTATCCGCGACAAGAGTCCTGTCACCGGTAAGGAAATCTTTACTTATGGTGGAGATTACGGCCGCTATCCGGCAAGTGACTATAACTTCAACTGTAATGGTATCATCGCGCCAGACCGCCGTCTGAATCCTCATGCTTATGAGATTCAGTACTATCATCAGAATGTATGGATCAAGGACCTGGATGCTGTGAATGGTGCTTTCAAGGTTTTCAACGAGAACTTCTTCAAGAATATTGATGACTTGAACCTGACAGCTACGGTTTATGCCAATGGTGTGAAACTGGCTACAGTTGAGATTCCTGAAACAAAGGGTATTGCTCCTCAGGCTACCAAACTGATCAAGAGTGATGAACTGAAGTATGCGGTGGCTGAGGCTGAATCGAAGCATGCAAAGGAGGAGATTGTTCTTAACTTTGCTTTTGCAAGCAATGGCACACAGCCGCTGGTAGACAAGGGCCAGGTGATGGCTCGCCAGCAGTTTATCATCAGTGATTATCAGTTTGCCAAACCGGCGGTTCCTGCTGTTGCTGCTGCGCCAACCAAGAAGGGTAAGGTGCAGCAGACAAGCAGTATGGAGGTGGAGGAAACCAACTCTTATGTGAAGGTCAGCGCACAGAGAATGTCTGTTACCATAGGCAAGAAGACGGGTATGATAGATTATCTCGATGTAGATGGTGAACCGATGTTGAAGTTCCGTGAGAGTATGACTCCGGAATTCTGGCGTGCTCCTACCGATAATGACTATGGAGCATCTCTGCAGAAGGAGATGAGAGTATGGAAGAACCCGCAGATGACCCTGAAGTCTTTCGACAAAAATGTGAGTAAGGACAATGTGGTGCTGACAGCTCTCTTCGATATGCCTGAAGTAAAGGCTCAACTGATGCTCCGTTATGACATCAGTGCTGCGGGGGAAGTGAATGTTACCCAGAAGATGACTACCGACAAGGATGCTCAAGTTGCCGATCTGTTCAGATTCGGTCTGCAGTTGCAGATGCCTGCAGCTTTCTCTAAGCTGGAGTATTATGGTAGAGGTCCTGAAGAGAATTACGTAGACCGTCATTCTTCTGCTTTCATCGGCAAGTACCAGTCTGACGTGAAGGATGAATATTATCCATATATCCGTCCGCAGGAGAGTGGTAACCATACCGATATCCGCTATTTCTCAATCTTCAACCCAACCACCGGCAAGGGTCTTACCTTTGAGGGTTATGAACCTATGGAGTGCAGTGCTATCCCTTATCCAGTAGAGGATTTGGATTCTGGTATCGAGAAGACGCATGCATGGGGACAACACAGTGGTGATTTGGTGGATAAGGGACTCGTGCAGTTGCATATCCAAAAATGCCAGTATCCTTTGGGCTGTATCGACAGTTGGATGACCAAGCCTATGGAGAAGTATCGCCTCCATTATGCAGATCGTGAATTTACATTCAAAATAAAGGCAAAATAAAATTTCCGTTATAAAACTCAGATATATGCGGAAATACGGGTATAAGATTAAGTTTAAATAATAAAGTAACCCTAGTTTTAGGGTTGAGAGTTTGTTTTTAGGTTTGCCGCTTGAGGGGTCTTTGGGGCCTTTCAAGCGGTTTTTTTATTGTTTGTTTCAAAATGAAACGAATAACGTGTAATTTGCTTTCATTTTGCTTGATATTTTCAAAAGTACAATACAAAATAATAACTAAATAAAAATATCCACATCAAAAAGTAAGTAATATTACGGATAATTAAGCAAAATGTCGTACCTTTGCACCAGAAAATAAACAAAATGTAAATTAATTAATAGGAGAGATTAACATGAAAAAGATTGAAGCAATCATCCGTAAGACAAAGTTTGAGGATGTAAAGGAAGCATTGCTTGCCGCCGACATCGAGTGGTTCTCTTACTACGATGTAAGAGGAGAGGGCAAGATGAGACAGGCTCGAATCTATCGTGGTGTCATGTATGATACCAGTAGTATTGAGCGAGTGTTACTGAACGTTGTCGTGCGCGACAAGAACGTAGAGAAAACGATTAATGCCATCCAGGAGGCAGCCCGTACAGGCGAGATTGGTGATGGTCGAATCTTTGTAATTCCTGTAGAGGATACCGTAAGAATCCGTACAGGTGAAAGAGGCGACATCGCTCTCTATAATGCTGAGCAGGAAAAATAATATTTAATGTTAAGTGTTTAATGTTAAATGTTAACTGAATTGGATGAATTAATAGTAAAATCGGAATGTTTGGGAGTTAGGTGAGAGTATCGAGTGTTAAGTGGACGTATGCTAACTTAACATTTAACACTTAACATTTAACATTCCTTCTTAAAAGGTAAAGATTATGAGTGTACAGGATTTAGGAATTTCAGTAGATACCGTATGGATGCTCTTGGCAGCCATGTTGGTCTTTTTCATGCAGCCGGGATTTGCCCTCTGCGAGGCGGGCTTTACCCGTAGTAAAAATACAGCGAACATCTTGTTTAAGAACTTTGTCGACTTCATGGTCGGTTCCGTTCTTTTCTGGTTCGTAGGTTTCGGATTTATGTTTGGTAGCGATGGCGCCGGTTTCATCGGTATGCCTAACTTTGGTGACCTTTCTTTCTATCATGGCGACCTTCCTACAGAAGGCTTCCTGATGTTTGAGACTGTATTCTGCGCTACTAGTGCTACTATCGTATCAGGTGCCATGGCAGAACGTACCAAGTTCTCCATGTACTGCGTTTATTCATTCTTCATCTCATTGATTATCTACCCTGTAGAAGGTCACTGGACATGGGGTGGCGG